>JAFWQP010000038.1 GCA_017509045.1 Bacteroidales bacterium | reverse complement strand
CCCTTTGTGACCTCACGGCCAACACGCAATATACCGCCCGTGTTGCCGCCATCGAGGGTACGGATACCACCAGCTATACTCCCATCACATTCTCCACTCTCTGTAGCATTATCACACCCCCGTATTTCGACGACTTCGAATTCTACACTACGCCACCTGCATGCTGGTACTATTCTGCTAACACTGGCTACAACAACATCATTAACGGCTGGACGGCATACTGCCACAGCGGCACCAGGGCTCTCCGTTTGCAAACTTCCAACCAAGCACATCTCGTAGCCACACCCCCTATCAATGCACCTGCTGACGAACTGCTGGTCTCATTCTGGACCAGTTGGACGGGCATCTACAGTGACTCACTATTGGCCGGTGTGATGACTTCGCTCAACGACCCCTCTTCGTTTGTCCCCCTGCTGCGTTTGGAACCTACCGAGGATGTCACCCGATATGAATTCGACACTCGTAGCATCGATGCCGACAGAGTGCAGATTGCCTTCTATGTCACAGGGAGCGAGTTTGGAAATATTTTGGTCGACGACCTCAATATAGAACACACTACTCCTTGCGCCCGTCCGCGCAATGTTGAGGCTTTTCTCATCGATGCCCAGCATGTGGACATTCAGTGGGGATACGACAGCGTGTCGACACTGCCTGTCGAAGGGGCAGCGCTTACCCTTTTCGACCTGACCGCCTCCGACAGCGTTGTCTACTACGTTGCTGGCAGCGATACTATTCTCTCTGGACTTATCGCCGGACACTCTTACCGTGCCTCATTGTCCACAGTATGCGACACCCTCTTCTCTCGTTCTGTCAACCTCCTCTTTACGGCCGCTGCTCCTGAGTGCGTAGTACCCGTGGTCACCGCCGTAGCCGACAGCAACAGTGCCAATCTTACATGGCGACGGCAGGGCGGAGAGGAGTACTGGGTGGTCGAATACCGCGTGGGCGGTGCCCCGACATGGCTGGTGGCCGACACCGTTATCCCCGCCCATACTATTGCCACCTACACCCTCACAGGCCTCATTCCCACCACACTCTATCAGGTCAGGGTGACCACCCATTGCGCAGGTGGCAGCATGCAAAGCGGCACTGTCTTCGTCACCACCCTCTGCGGCCTCATAGGGTTGCCTTACCGCCACAATTTCGCCACTGGCTATGAAGGCTGCTGGCAGGTACCCAGCGGCCTTGTCCAGAACAGTCCCTGGTACCCTGGCGCCAGCATGGAAGATTGGATGTTTCATCATCCCATCCTCTCACCCGAGGTGAACCGCAGCCTTAACAATGTGGAGATACACTATACCGTCCAGGGTCACGACTACTATCATCCCGTTGTCAAGGTCGGTGTCAGCGACGCCGGCGGTGCCAACCCCCTCTGGCTCGACTCCTCCGTCGTCCTTGGTGGCTCCCATGAATTGAGCCTTTATCTCAATGGTTTCACCGGCTCGCAGCGTCACATCATCTTCAATGGCGATTTTCAATCTTATCTGATTGAGGTGCGTATCGAGGAAATCAACGCCTGTGTCCCCGTCGCTCATGTCGGGGTGCACCAGCTCACCGACACCACAGCCCTCCTTCAGTGGGAGCCCGCAGCCGAAGAGAACGCGTGGGCCGTCTATCTGGATGGCACCCTGCAAGGCATCACTACGACTCCCTCCTTCGCCCTCAATGGTCTCACTGCTTCTACAAGCTATACCGCCGCTGTGCGTGCTATATGTGCCGCCGCCGATACTTCGGTGGCTACCACCGCGACATTCACCACCGCCTGCTCGCAAGCCTCCCTGCCTTGGAATGAAGATTTCACTGCCTATGATTACACGGTGTCTTCTTTTACCGCCACCTGCTGGCGTCTGTATCTCCGTGCTTCCGACACCTATGCCCGAGCCACCATTAATCGCACGGGCATCGCCGACAACTACATGCATCTTGAGGACTACGGTTTGTTCTACGACAACCCTGCCGGAATAGAATACAACTATGTTGTCTCGCCCCTTATCGACCCGCAGGGACACCACCTCCACATTTCGTTCCAAGGGGTGATGACTTTCTATCAGAACACACCTGGCAACTCTACCCTCGGCATTGTCACCGACATAACCGACACATCCACCTTCATCCCACTTCTCGACTTCGAAGAAGCCCTCAACCTCAACACCTACTCCAACTATCAGGTCAACACCGACACGCTCGTCCCTGCGGCAGTGTTCAACCAGCCGGTAGCATTGGCCTTCCGCTGGCGTGGAGTACAGGTGGAGTGCAACATCGATAATATCAATGTCACCGTCAGCACCCTGCCACTGATACCCGACACCGTTTGGCGTACTGTCATGGTCACCAGCAGCGATACAAGTCTGGGTACCGTTACGGGTGGTGGCGTGTATGCCGATAGTAGTCTTGTCACCATCACTGCCCTGCCAAACAGTACCACCATGCCTGATGTCCATTACGAGTTTGACCACTGGAACGACGGCAATACTGTCAACCCGCGTCAGCTGTTGGTGGTCAGCGACACCGCCTTCGTAGCCTATTTCCGTGTCGTCAACGACACCACCATCGAACCTCCCGACACCGTTTGGCGTACCGTCATAGTCAGTAGCAATGATGAGAGTCTTGGTACCGTCACTGGTGGTGGCATCTATTTGGATAGCAGTATCGTCACCCTTGTCGCTCAACCCCTCACACCTCCGACGACGGAGTTCCATGTGGTGTTTGACCGTTGGGACGACGGCGACACCACCAATCCGCGCCAGCTGATGGTCGTCAGCGATACCGCTTTCGTTGCCTATTTTCGTGTCATCGACGACACCGTAGGCATTGCTCAAGCTCAATCTGCCGACCTCCTTCTTGTGCCCAACCCTGCCAGACAGCGTGTAGAGGTGGCTGTATCAGGAATGACGCTCCCCGTGAAGCTACAGCTTTTCGGTGTCGACGGTCGTTGCGTGTTGGAACGTACCCTCACGTTTGAGCGCACGATGGTTGACCTTTCACACCTAAGTTCAGGCACCTACTATGCTAGGGTGACCCATCCTGCCGTAACTGTGGTTAGAAAACTGCTAATAGCTCACTAACGTCGGGCGATTAGTCCATCTTGCGCTTGGGGAGGTCTGGGGTTAGCATATCGGGCTTTTCCACGTTGCCGTAGCTCTCGGCGGCTTGCGCCAACGCCTCGTCGGTGGTGTATTGCTCATACAGCCGACAGGTGGTGATGACCTGCTGCGTGGAGGCACTCTGCTCCTTCTCTCCGTAAATCACTACTGCCCAGCCCCTGTTCTCGTCGTCGGCACCGCCTATCGCCAGCCGACCCTCGTGCGAGTAGAACCGCCAGTTCCTCAATGCGGGGTTCTGTCGTGGGTCGTTGTCCAGAGCCATCTCGCAGCAGCTCATCTTTACCGTCGGGCAGTCGTCCTTCAGCCGTTGCTCAAAGCGGTAGAAGCGTACCTTGTCGCCGTGCATCAGCTGCGGGTTGCGGCTGCGGCTGCAGAGCAGTTGGCGCAAATCGTCGTTGCAGCGGATAGTCAGCTCCCGTGTTTCTCCCTCATCAATGCCGGTCAGCAGGTCGGTCAGCACCACCCTTTCGCCGCTTTCCAGCACCGCAAAGTCGTACTCCACCGCCGGCAGCCGCCCCTCCGATACCACCATCCCCGGCATCAGCAGCGCCGCTCCCTGTCGCGCCTGCTGCTTGGTCAGATAAGCCGTCGGCAACGCCGAGTTTGCCCGCAGGAAGGCGTTGTAGGCCGTCAGGCCACCTGAAGTATCCATCAATGGTTCGTACGGAGTATAAAAACTTTTCCACAAGGCAATGCTGTGCCGCATTCTCTCGCGCACCTTGAACTGTCCGAGCGACTGTTTGTTCGATGTCGAGCGTGTGCTGACGCGGGCATACGTCCTCCCCCCGCGCTGATAGAACGTTACCCCTAAGCCCCTTATTCGTCCATGAAATCCCAAATTTTTATTCTTACTTTCTGCCATCTTTCGATTACTTTTTGTTTAGCTTAGATAAATAATAACTAAAGAATAGGTAAAATAAAGGTAAAATATATGTAAAGTAAACATCTAATTCACAATGCATTTACCAATACCTTTCCCCATCACTTCTATTTGCAAATATACAACTGATTTTCAATATACAAAGAAAAACTTTCACAATGCATAAGAACAAGAATGATGCCCTATCGTCCCTTGTGCGATTTATCGGGTTATACCCCGATAAACGAGAGCAATAATGCAACTTTTTCGGTTATATCCGAAAAAAGTTGTATTTTTGCACCTTCAAACTCCGAAGTCCAGAAGGGTGTAGGAAGGAAGACATGACATAGTAGTAATAGAAAGAGACGTGTATTACTTTTTATCTGTAGTTCATTGAATCTCGTACATTTATAGTCTATAGCACGATAAAGCAATAAGCCTCATCAATGGTGTGATATACAAATGTTAGGTATTCATATCAATATGGATGTTGACATTGCTTATAATAGACAGGCAAAGAGGGAATTCAGTGTTTGGGATACGCAAAGAAAAGATTTCCACGTTTCTTTTATGTTATATGTAAGGAACTTGAAACTCACTGTTTTGGAATCGGCAGTATAAACCACATGCCTGTAAAAAATGTTGGATACAATTAACATTGGATCGAAAGAACGAATAACTTCAATTGATGCATTACGTGCTGTAGTATTGTTTGGAATTATTCTGCTTCACACATCAAATGTTTTTGGATGGAATTCTTTGGAATCTTCATCCTGGGGTAGTTATGCCAAATATTATATTTTCTATTTTCTAGCAGACAGATGCAAACCAATCTTTGGAATGCTATTTGGAGTTAGTTTTTATTTGATTCTTCGCAATCCAAACTATCCGAGCAGAAGATTTGTTTGGAGATGTTTCTTGTTGTTTTTGATAGGACTCTTCAACAAAATATTCTTCACAAACGACATCCTAATGTGGTATGGTCTTAGTGGGATGGCGTTGACCTGCTTTAGAAATTTATCCATCAAGAAATTATGGATATCTTTTATTGTAATATATACACTGAATCTTGTTATCAATCAATTTTTTGACTTTAAGAGTCTACTGTTTGGATCTAATTTTGTATATGACAGATATAGTGACGGAAAAAGCTTGACGGATATCCTTTGCTATCCTGTTTGGCTATCAGCCTATTACTTTATTAAGAGGTGTGCCAACAATCCCTTTCAAACCTTGTCAATATTTCTTTTAGGCTATTGCATTGCCAAATCGGGCATAATAGATAATTTGAAGAAGCATGTATCGTTTAGAAATCTCATTATAGCTACTGCTATTTACGTTACTTTAGTATATTTGGAGGGATATGTACATGTCCCTGCTTTAGAAAAAATCAAGAATCTTTGCGGGGCTATATGGTATGCATTATTGTTTCTGATGCTTTATTATAAAACATATCCATTTTTCCGATTTCTAGAACCTTATGGTAAACTTGGGTTAACAAATTATTCAATGCAGGGAATTGTTGGTATTGTTTTGGCAGGAATCCTTTTTGTTCCTTATCACATTTCGTTTGAATATTATCTATTGACGATGATATTGTTTTATGTTGTACAAGTTGTGTTCAGCATAATATGGCTACGATATTATAAATATGGACCCTTCGAATGGCTTTGGCGATGTGCTACAGAAAAACGTTGGATAAAAAACAAATTATGATGGAAGATTTGAGAGTCATGAAGCATATTACCTTTTTAATCGTATTGGCAGTGTTGTTTTTCTGCTCATGCGGCGACTAACGTCACCTCGCAGGATGACCTTGACGTGCTACGGCTCACCCTATCGCTTTTCTTTGCCGAAAGGACGCAGAAGGCTATTGACAAGCTGTGGAACGAGGGTACTTTCGACCAGTATAAGCTTGACGAACTGCGCGGACAACACCTTCGCGCACACTCCAAGACGAGATAGCTATGCGGTGCGTAGTCCTCAACACCAATTGCCTCATCCAGATTCTCCCCACTCGGAGCTTGTACCGCAGGGTATGGACGGACTTTCTTGAAGGCAAGTATCGCTTGTGCCACCGAATGGGTGGCGGCTTTTGTTTGGCGGGAGAGCAATAATTTCGATGGATTGGCGTTTATGGTGGTGAAATAATTTTAAATATAACGATATGAAACATAGAATAGTCTTTCTGTTAGCATTACTCGGCTTGGTTTCTTGTTCTGGTCAAAAGACAGCATTAAAAGATTCTGACAGAACAGACCTTATTCAAGTGATAGAGAGTCATGATAATACATTGATTTATATTTGGGCAGATTATTGTGAAGCAAGTAAAAGCATGCTTGAGACGAATATAAAGCCATATCTTGAAGAACTGGAGAGAAACAACGTCGGAATTGTTATCATTCATTATGGCAAAGAAGAAGCAGTTGTTGATTTAAAATCAGAGAACCGATTGGTTATTAATTTGGATTTGTCCATTCCTT
>JAFWQP010000037.1 GCA_017509045.1 Bacteroidales bacterium | reverse complement strand
TGCCACACAATGGCAGGTGGCTGTCGAAACATCCCTTCTTACGCCACCTACCCCCGACACACTGATCACCTCCCATCCCATCACCATCGCCGACCTTGTCAGCGGAACGGAATACTACTTCTATGTGCGCAGCATCTGCGGTGATGGCGACACCTCTCCTTGGTCCGATGCCCTAGTGCGCGTCCCCGGCAGCTGGGATATGCGTGCCAACCAAGTCGACACCATCCGTATGTGTGGCGGCATCATCTACGACGATGGCGGTCCCGCCGACAGTTACAGCAACAATCAAAACTCGCTTATTGTCATCTACCCCGATGCTGCGAACAGCCTGGTGAGCGTCAGCGGCACTGTCTCCATCGCGGGGATAAGAGACTGCCTGACCATCTACGACGGAGTGGGCAGGCAAGGTACCACATTGTTGAACTATTTCGGTTACAACAACAATCGGTCATTTGAACCCATCGTCTCCTCCAACGGGCCCATCACCATTTACTTCTACGCCGACGGCTCTAGTAATAGCGACGGCTTTGCCATTAATGTGAACTGCATCAGTAGAACCTGCCGTGTTGCGAACGTGCGACTCGACAGCACTGAAGCACCCTCCGACACGCAGCTGGCTGTGTCCTGGGACACCAATGGAGCCGACCTCTACGAGGTGGCATGGGGACCCGTCGGTTTTACACCCACCGCAGGCATGGCAACCACCTACACCAACCGCATCACCATCACAGGGCTCTCTCGGCTCACCAGCTACGATGTCTGCGTCCGCAGCATCTGCTCAGGCGGAATGGACACCGGCTCATGGACCCGAGCCACACTCCAAACCACACTATGCGACTATGTCAGCCAGCACTATAGCTACAACGGCACAATAAGTGCCACCAACAATAATACCCCACTAGGCATCAGTATCTATGGCTACAGCTATGTGCAGACGCTAATTGACAGTGCGCAGATGGCAGGCCTCACCGACCCCATCAACGCCTTCGCATTCAGCACCGCCACTGCCACCAACGGCTATTACTACAACCACATCGACGTGTACATGGCCAATGTGCCAGAAAGCGACCTCTCGGGCGGTTTCATCCATCCCGACTCGAACCATCTGTTCCGTCTCGTGATTGCGGACGGCGACCTGCGCTACAACACCGTCGGTTGGCAGACACACAAGTTCGACTCACCCTTCATCTGGGACGGCCACAGCAATGTGCTCTTTGCCGTCAACCGCCGCCACGGTTTGTCTTCGAATGGCTACGCTGCCAGCTTCAACACGCACACCACCTCCGATATACGAACCCGATACATCAATCAGTCGGGCACTGCATACGATCCCGCCACCGTCACGGGGGGTACTGCCAGCCACGATATTGGCGACCTTAAGTTCATGACTTGCGGCGCTGCCAGTTGCCCTATGCCCAATATCACCAACGTGCTGCACAGCGACGAGAACGCCATGGTAACATGGGCGGGCGACGGCAGCAGCTATGAGGTGAGCATCAAGGAATCGTCGGCACCCCACTGGCCTTCCTCTAACATAGCTGTCACAGGCAGCAGCTATACCTTCACAGGTTTGCTGCCCTCAACCGACTATCTTGTCCGTGTGCGTCAGAATTGCAACGCCGACAATTTTGGCTACAGCGAATGGGACATCCGCAGCTTCACCACCGACCCCCCGCGATGTGTGGCTCCATACAACATTACTGTCACCAACATCACCAACGCCAGTGCCACCGTCGACTGGACACCCACCGGACACGAGAGGCTATGGGACATCCACATCTGGTTCAGTGGCGGCATCGACAGCATCTACACCGTCAACCGTCATCCTGTCACCATCGGGGGCTTCACCGCCAACACCACCTATCAAGTCTCTGTTCGTCCTCGCTGCGATTTGTTCAACAATATCATCGGCGACTGGGGTGACACCATCAGCTTCACCACAGCCGTCTGTCCAGATGTGACAGACCTCTCTGCCTCGGTCGACGGCAACAGCGTAACCCTCAGATGGAGTCTTATTCCGCCCACCATCATGTGGACTATCGAATATGGTTTTCAAGGCTTCGACCTCGGCACCGGCACCACGATCACTACGGGCAGCACCTCCTACACCATTAGCGACCTCATGTACGACATGCCCTATGACTTCCACGTGCGTGCCCTCTGCGGCACACAATGGCAGAGTGAAAACTGGACTTCCGTCACCGCCACCACCGAGCCACAGGATTCGGCAACCTGCGACCCCGTCGCCGACCTTACTGCCAGCAACGTCACCGAGAGTTCTGCTCTCCTCACCTGGACACCCGGAGAGACAGGCGACGCGTGGGAGGTTGTACTCTCCTCCGCCACCGGCATCACCCTCAGCGAGGCGAGCACCACCGAACACCAGTACCCGTTGGGCAGCCTTACACCCAGCACAACCTATGTTGCCAAGGTGCGCACCGTATGTGGCGACGACATCTACAGCACATCCACCAGCACCAGTTTCACCACCGCCTCTGTCGGCATCGACCCAATAGCCGAGCCCGTCTGCACAATCCACCCAAACCCCATTTGGGGGTCGCGACCGAATGGGAGCAACCCACCAAATGTTACCGTCACCGTCAGCGGCATCAGCGGCAAAGTACGCATAGCCGTACTTGACATGACTGGACGCAGTGTATATAGCGAAACCTTCAATTGCTCCTCTGAATGTGAGAAACACCTCGACATCAAGGGGCTAGCCAAAGGCACCTATATCGTTTATATCACCTCCGAGAGCTACGCCCCAATAGTGAAAAAACTGATTGTCGAGTAATGAGGACTTCTACGAATTGAATAATATATTAAGGAAGTCCAATGGACTTACGTCTAAATGGAAGTTAAAGTATTAAGGAAGTCCTGTGGACTTACGTCGAAAATGGACAATACTGTTGACGACCAAGTATTTGTCCTATTTAACTTCCCATTTAACTTCCATTTTTACTCCCACTCTTACTCCCAACTTTTGAATTAATAGAACCCACCTAATGTAAAAATCTCGCGGGAGCAAGCAAACTAACCACTCCCGCGAGATTTCAATTTTCAATCCCCATACTACTTGTACTCGTAGTAGTATGTACGCTCAAAGCGCGAGTCGCCGAAGGTTTCTTCCTCTTTCCGGCTGGTGGGGTAGTCTTTATCGTTGTATGTGTATGAATATTGCATGGTTTCGGTTTCGGCCTCAGTGTCACCATCCTCGCTCAGCAATATGGCGATAGCGGTGACGTTGTTCTTGCTCAGCGGCATGAAGGGCATGAAATTGTTATCCACCGTATGGACCACTTCGAACAGATTGTAGAAGGGATTGTTCTTCGTGTCGTAGTTGAAGTTGTACTGCATCGTTTCACCCATATAGCTGGCGGCAATCCGGCTCACGTTGTCGCCATTCCACTCTAGGTTGAAGCGAATCGTCGTATTTGCCTTGCTACCCACTTTGGCGGCACACTTGGCATAGCTCTTGGTGGCAGACATCACTTGTGCTGCCGGTTCGGCACTCAGCACAAAACGCAACGGGTTGACTCGCTCAAACTGCTTAGCAACCTTTTCATCCATCTCCCAATAATCGCCACCCAATGTCATATCGAACGAGGTGATACGTTTGCCGTCGTGATTGAACTGATAGGTGGCGACCATTTCGCCATCCTCCTTTATGGTCATCTTCGACAGCTCCTTGCCATCATATTCGTAAGTGGCCTCCATATTCGCCATACCGATAATCTCGCTCTTGGTCAGGCGGCCATCGCTGTCATAGCTAAATAGCTGCACATATA
The DNA here is from genome assembly GCA_017509045.1 of Bacteroidales bacterium. Classification (GTDB taxonomy): domain Bacteria; phylum Bacteroidota; class Bacteroidia; order Bacteroidales; family P3; genus Colimorpha. The sequence continues at coordinate 13,362 of JAFWQP010000037.1, read as the reverse complement.
GCTGCACGTACTCACTTTCGGGCTCTTCATCCTCACCCACCTCGTAGGTGGTTTGGTCGAAATAGACAATGCGGTCCAAACGGTCTTTCACCCAAGTCCACTCTTCCGACTTGAACTTGGCCTCCTGATTCTCTATCTCACCATCATAATACATTGCGTATTCTTGGTAGACCGACTGAATCTTCTCTTTGGGAGCATACTTGCCCTCCATTTCTTTCTTACATGAACTGACACCTGCCAACAAGGCAATAGCCATCACGGCAAATAGAATCTTCTTCATAGAAATAAGTAATTGTTTATTGATTAAAACTTGTTATTTATCCATCTCTTTACTATGTAGACGCAAAAGCGCCTCAAATATTACATTAGGGAGGCGATTTTAACATTTTTTACGACAAAGGGAAGCTGCATGAAGTAAGAAGTAAGAACTATGAACTAAGAAGTTGGGGCGGAAGCCGATATTTTGAAGTAAGAAGTAAGAACTATGAACTAAGAAGTTGGGGCTGGAGCCAAATTCTCAATTCTTAATTTTTAATTCTTAATTCATTGAAGTCCCCTGAAAGGGAATATAAAAAGAGTTGGGTTCACTACAGAATCCAACTCTTTCCTGTTCACTCTCTTGGGTGAAGTGTTACCGCAGCCACGTGACTGCTGGGGGATTAGCTGTTCATTGTGGCTTCGATTTCGGCGACGGTCTTGGGGATGGGCTTGCCGAGAACACGGCAGCCGGTTTCGGTGACAAGGATGTCGTCCTCGATGCGGATGCCACCAAAGTCTTTCCACTTCTCCAGTTCGTCGAAGTTGATGTAGTCCTTGTTGGTGCCTTGCTGGTGCCACTGATCGATAAGGGCGGGGATGAAGTAGCAGCCGGGCTCGTCGGTGATAACAAAGCCGGGTTGCAGACGGCGACCGCAGCGGAGGCTGCCCAAACCAAATTGAGAGCTGGGACGGGTCTCGTCGTCGTAGCCGACGTTGATTTGACCGTAGTTTTCCATATCGTGTACATCCAGACCCATCATGTGCCCAAGGCCGTGAGGCATAAGCAGGCTGTGTGCACCGTTGGCAACAATGTCGTCGAGGTTGCCGCGGAGGATGCCGAGGTCTTTATATCCCTGTGCTAGGATGCGGCTGGCAGCGGTGTGAACCTCCTGATAGGTGATACCGGGACGGGTGACACGGATGGCCTCGAAGTTGGCGTTGAGGACTATCTCGTAGATGGCGCGCTGGCGGTCGTCGAATTTGCCGCCGACGGGTACGGTGCGGGTGATGTCGGAGCAGTAGCTCATCTCGGTTTCGCAACCAGCATCCATGACGAGCATACGCCCAAGTTCGAGCTTGTGATTGTGGTTGTGGTTGTGGAGGGTCTCGCCGTGAATGGTCATGATGACGGGGAAACTGACGGGGCCGTTGCCTTTCCAAGCCTCACCCTGCATGAAGCCTGCCAGCTCGTATTCGTAGCGACCGGGCATTGCCATCTTCATGGCTCCGACGTGCATATTGTAGGCGGTGGCAATGGCCTTCTCGATTTCGGCTATCTCCTCGTCGCTCTTGATGCTGCGCTGCTTGACACAGGCAAGGATGAGCGGCATAGAGGCGTACTGGGGCACAGCGTCGTACTTAAGACCCAGCAGCATGCTGAGCTGACGGCGATTATCGGCACGATAGGGAGGAAGGTAGTGGAATTGAGAATTGAGAATTGAGTGATTAGAGTCCTTAATAAACTTGTCGAGGTCGGCGAGGCTGCCGCTGTTCTCGACACCGACGGAGGCGGCGAGTTCCTTAACCGAAGGCAGAGGACCTGTCCAGATAACATCGTCGATATCGTAGTCGTTGGCGAAGATATAGTCCTTGCCCGTGTCGCAGTCGAGGACACCAATGAGGTCTTCGCGCTGGAGTCCGAAGAAATAGAGGAAGGTGCTGTCCTGACGGAACCAGTAGGTGTTGTCGGGGTAGTTGCAGGGGGCTTCGTGGTTGCCCTGAATGATGATAATGCCGTGTCCTACATCTTTGCGCAGTTGCTCGCGGCGAGCGATATAAGTTTCTTTTTTAAACATAATAATTTGAATGTTTTAAGGTTTTCAAAGGTTATAAATATATAAAAGGTGCGCGGACAGCAGACTCTTACCCTTTTAACTCTTAATCTCTTAAGCCATGCGGACCTTTTAATCTTTCATTTGAATTTGCAAAGATACAAAAAATATTCGTATCTTTGCAATCCCAAATTCAAAAAATAATTCATTTATGAAAAAAGAAGAATTGAAGCTTAACCCCAACCGCTTGGTAAGTTTCTTGGAAAAGCCTATGGCAGAATTTACCAAAGCCGATATCCTCAAGGTCATCGAGGAGTTTGATATCGAGATGATCAAGTTCCGCTACATGGCGAACGATGGGCGTCTGAAGACGCTGAATTTCGTCATCAACAGTCTGGAACATGCCGACGAGATACTGACCAGCGGCGAGCGCGTGGACGGCAGCAGCCTGTTCCCTTTCCTCGAGGCGGGCAGCAGCGATCTGTATGTGATACCGCGTTTCCGCACGGCTTTTCTCGACCCCTTTGCCGAGATACCCACGCTGGACCTGCTCTGCAACTTCTACACCAAGGACGGCGAGCCCTTTGAGATGGCTCCCGAATACACCCTGGCGAAGGCGGGCAAGGCATTCCGCGAAGCGACGGGCGGCATGGAGTTTGAGGTGATGGGCGAGCTGGAATACTACGTCATAGCCCCCAAGGAGGTGAGCTATATGACCGAGGACCAGCGCGGCTACCACGCCTCATCGCCCTTCTGCAAGTTTGAGAACTACCGCGTAGAGGCGATGAAGCTGATTGCCGAATGTGGCGGTTTGATTAAGTACGGCCACAGCGAGGTGGGCAACTTCTGCGTGGACGACACGATGTATGAGCAGAACGAGATTGAGTTCCTCCCCACCACACTCGAAGATGCCGCCGACCAGCTGGTGATAGCCAAGTGGATAATGCGCACGCTGGGCTACCAGTACGGCATCACCGTCACCTTTGCCCCTAAGATTACGGTGGGCAAGGCAGGTAGCGGCATGCACATCCATACCCGCATTACCAAGGACGGCAAGAATATGTACATCGGCGAAAACGGACTCACCGAGGTGGCTCACAAGGCCATCGCGGGCATCCTGAGCTTGGCTGGCTCTCTGACCGCCTTTGGCGACACCAACCCCACCAGCTACTTCCGCCTGGTGCCTCATCAGGAGGCTCCGACCAACATCTGCTGGGGCGACCGCAACCGCAGCGCTATGGTGCGCGTGCCTCTGGGTTGGACCAAGGGCAGCGGCAACATGATGGCACACTGCAACCCCTTGGAGAAGAACGAGGAGGTGGATTTCAGCTACAAGCAGACCATTGAGCTGCGCACCCCCGATGGCAGCGCCAACGTGTACCTGTTGCTGGCCGGTATGACGGTGGCGGCACGTCACGGTTTCGAGATGGAGAATGCTGTGCAGTATGCCAAGGACCGCTATGTGAGCGTCAACATCTTCGAGCATGAGGATGTGCTTGAGCGTCTGGACGTGCTGCCCGACAGCTGCGCCGCTAGTGCCGACCTGCTGGAGCGCGACCGCGCCATCTACGAGGAGAAGGGCATCTTCGCCCCCGCCCTTATCGACGGCATCTTGAAGGAGCTGCGCAAGTATAATGACCGCACCTTGCGCGCCGAGATAGGCACCAACCCGCACATGATTCTCGAACTGGTGGAAAGCTTTATCCACTGCGGATAATCTGCATACTCACTATCGTAATAACGTAATACCAAATTAACAAATCATTTATTAATCAAAAAATCAAACAAAAAAATGAAGAAAACTTTGTTTTTGGCCTTATTGGCCTGCGTCACCATGGTGTTCACCTCTTGCAACAAGGAGAAAGAACTTCCCGGCACCACCTGGAAAACCCACACTGTGATTGACCAAGACATGAACATGGAAGGCATCACTGCCCACCTCAACATGGTAATGGATGCCACGATGAAGTTCACCGATGCCACCAAGGGCACCATGTCTATGACCACCAGCGGCTCGATGTCGGCTAGGGGCATGACTATTCCTATCGACAATGAAGAGGAGACTATCACCTTCACCTACACTTTCGATGGCGAAGCTGGCACCCTGACCTCTACCGACGAGGATGGTGAGACCGAGACTATTCCCTTCACCTACAACAAGGAGAATAACACCATCACTATCTCCCAGACCGAAGTCGACGATGAGACTGGTATGGAGATGAAGATTGAGATGGTGTTCACCGAGGTGAAATAATGCCAAAACTCTATCTACTGATTGGCGGCAACCAAGGCGACCGCCAACAGATGATTACCCAAGCGACAGACCTGATACGGCAGCGTATCGGGTCTGTCGTTGCTTGCTCACCTATCTACGAAACGGCACCCTGGGGACTTTTCGCACCCGACGAGACCCCTCAAGGCTTCTACAACCAAGCATTGCAAGTGGAGACCCCACTGCCCCCACACGACGCACTGAAAGAGGCGTTGGACATTGAGCACCAGCTGGGAAGAAAGCGGAATAAAATAGTTGAAAGTTTAGAGTTGAAAGTTGATAGTGGGATTCCGCACCCGGATAATTCTCAATTCTCAACATTGCGAAAAGCGAGCGAAGAGGGCAAATCCCAAGATTTGCACTATTCCGAGCCTAAGCAATGTCACGAAGTAACATTGCGAAAAGCGAGCGAAGAGGGCAAATCCCAAGATTTGCACTATCCCGAGCCTAAGCAATGTCTCGAAGAAATTCTCAATTCTCAATTCTACTCCAGTCGTCCCATCGACATCGACCTTATCTTTTACGACCATCTGGTCATCGACACCCCCGACCTCACCCTACCCCACCCTAGAATGCATCTGCGGAGATTTGTCCTCGAGCCTCTCTGCGACATAGCTCCCGACTATATACACCCCATATTTAATAAATCATTGACAGAACTGCTAAACGAATGTACCGACACCTCATCTTGTACGCCCTGCTGCTGATACCTTTGGGACTGAGCGCACAGCACACCATCAGCGGCACTATCACCGACCACATCACCGGCGAGACCCTCATCGGCGCCACGGTGCTCGACTCACAAAGTGGCAAAGGCACCACCACCAACGCCAACGGCCGCTACACCCTCACGCTGAAGAACAGCAACGCCACGCTGCGCATCACTTTTGTGGGCTACGAACCGATATACGACACCCTGCACCTAAAGGGCAACGTCACCCGCAACTACAGCCTAAAGCCCAGCATTCAGCTGAAGGAGGTGGTGGTGAGGGCACAACGGGTCAACTCGCGCGAGTCGTCGCAGATGTCGGCACTCGAAATGCCCGTAGAGCAGCTGAAGGCTGTGCCTGTGCTGTTTGGCGAAGCCGATATCCTGAAGGCGATACAACTACTGCCCGGCGTGCAGAGCGGCAACGAGGGCACCGGCGGCATGTATGTACGCGGCGGCGGCCCCGACGAGAACCTCTTTCTCCTCGACGGCATACCGCTGTACAACGTGAACCACATGGGCGGTTTCTTCTCCGCCTTCAACGCCGACGCGGTGAAGAATGTGACCCTGTACAAAGGCAGCTTCCCTGCCCGCTTCGGGGGCAGACTGTCGAGCGTGCTGGACGTGACCACCAACAACGGCAACGACAAGGAGATTCACGGCAACGCCTCCATCGGCTTTATCTCCGCCAAACTGAACGTGGAAGGCCCCATCATCAAGGAGAAGACCACCTTCTGCCTGTCGGCACGAAGAACCTACGCCGACTTCCTGCTACGCCCCTTGGTGCAACGGCTCGCCACCGATGTGGACGGCAAGGCCAAACTAGTGGCAGGCTACTATTTCTACGACCTCAACGCCAAGGTGACACACACCTTCTCCGACAAGAGCCGCCTCTACGCCACCTTCTATCATGGCGACGACGACGTGTATACCAAAGTGCGCACTGAGAGCAGTTTGGCCGAAGACCAATACCTCGACTTCGCCAACAACTGGGGCAACCTAGTGGGCGGACTTAGGTGGAACTATGTGCTGGGACCCAAGCTGTTTATGAACCTCACTACCTCTTACACCCAGTATAAGAACCGTATGAAGGTGGGCATAGAGAAGACCGCCATCCTCGACGACGGCAGCGAACAGGTTTCGACCATCAGCGGCAACTACATCTCCTCCATCTACGACCTCACCGAGCGGCTCGACTTCTCCTACACCCCCGTCCCCGACCATAACATACAGTTTGGCACCTACTACACCCGACACTGGATTCGCCCCACCGTGGCAAGCGGCAGCATCGACTATTTCGACCAAATACAGATGAACAACGCCTTTCAGATGGACACCACCCTACAGGAGGACACCGTGCGGGCTAACGAGGTGGTGCTGTTTGCCGAGGACGATTGGAGCATCAACGATGTGTTTAAAATCAACTACGGGTTGAACGTCAGCGGCTTCGGCGTAGAGGATGTATTCTACCCCTCCGTCCAGCCACGTGTGTCGGGTCGCGCCCTATTGGGCGAGAACCTATCGCTGAAGGTGGGCTATGCCTATATGTCGCAATACATGCACCTGCTCTCCACCACCAGCGTCAGCCTTCCTACCGACCTGTGGGTGCCTGCCACCAAGCGTATTCCGCCCATGAAGGCACACCAGATTGCCGCCGGCGCATGCTACAGCACCGACCTCGGCGTGGAACTCTCGCTAGAAGGCTATTACAAGCACATGACCGACCTGATTGAATATAAGGACGGCGCCACCTCGTTCGGCAGCACTGTGGGCTGGGAAGACCTCGTCTGTCTCGGCGACGGATGGACATACGGCTTCGAGCTGCTCGCCCAGCGCAACTACGGCGACCTCACCGGCTGGGTGGCATATACCTGGAGCCGCACCACCCACCTCTTCAATCGACCTGGCCAGGAACTCAACAACGGCAACCCCTTCCCCGCCAAGTACGACCGCCGTCATGACTTTTCCATCGTGCTCACCTACAAGTTCAACAAAAACTTCGACATCAGCGGCACATGGGTCTTCAGCACGGGCAACACCGCCACCCTTGCTATGGAGAAATACCCCGTAGCCTCTGACGACCCCGACGCCTACAACGGCACGCCCCACATGGCCAACACCCTGTCGCACGTCAGCAGCCGCAACAATTTCCGTATGCCTAACTACCACCGTGCCGACATCAGCGTCAATTTCCACCGCACCTTCAACCAGCGCAAGAGCAACCTGCCCGAAAGCGAAGAGCAGAAAACCGTCTGGCGGCCCAAGATGCGCCGCACCATCAACATCAGCGTCTATAACCTCTACAACCGCGCCAACCCATTCCTCACCTACACCAGCAGCCAATACAGCTATCAAGGCTACAGCAAGGCGCTTGTGCAGCTCTCCATATTCCCCATCCTTCCGTCAATTGCCTATACACTATATTTCTAAGCCATGAAACGTTTTATCATCATATCAGCCCTAGTCCTCACACTCACCGCTTGCGAGAAAGTCATCCCCTTCAACACCTCCCTCTCGCAGCCCGAAGCAGTGCTCAATGCCGTCCCCTCGGTCGATAAGCAGCTCTTCGTCTATTTTGCCCACACCCACTTCTTCCTCGACTCTACCAACAACCAGCCCATCAACGACGTGGACATGGTGGTCACCGTCAACGGCACCGACTACCGTCCCACCTCCCTCAACCGCTGCAACTATTTCTTCGACTATACCGTGCGCGAAAACGACGACCTCGCTATCCGCATCCATGCCGACGGCAAGGAGATCAATGCCCACACCGTCGTGCCGCGTGCGCCACGCATCAGCCAGCCCGTGGCAGTCACCAACGACACAGGTGCCTTCCACCTGCTGATTGTCAATTTCAATATCGACGACTACGCCGACCACAAGGACTACTACTGCATCACCCTCCGCCAGCGCGACAGCGGCAGCCGCTACAGCCACTATTTCGAACGCTACGACACCATCGACACCACCTACGCCACCTTCTTCCTCTGCAACGATAAAGACCTCATCGACCCCTTCATCGCCGCTAATATGTCGGTCGGAGGCTTCTCGCCTTTCAATCAGCTACTCACCACCGATGAGAACTTCGACGGCGAAAACCACAACACCACCCTCACGCTCATCCGACTGACCGACACCAACGAGGTGGTTCCCTACATCCACCAATACACCCTCGACATCGAGACAGTCAGCCCCGAACGCTACCGCTACCTACAGGACATCGCCAACGCCACCAGCATGTTGCAGCTGCTCACCGAGCCTCCTGCGGTCTATAGCAACGTCAACGGTGCCCTAGGCATCTTTGCCGCCAATGCCCGCCGCACCTTCCCACTTATCACCCTCACCGGAGGCACCCTCCCACCTCCTGAGGAGCCGTCAAACAAACACCGTCGCTAGCCTATGCGCGTCTATCTCACAGGCTATATGTATAGTGGCAAGACCACCGTGGGGCACAAACTCGCCACGCGGATGGGGTACCAGTGGGCAGACCTCGACCAAATCATCGAGACCACCTTCCACACCACCATCCCCATCTTCTTCAAACGCTATGGCGAAGAGGCTTTCCGTAAGATTGAACAGAAACTGCTCCACAACACCGTCGACCTCGACAACATCGTCATCTCCACCGGCGGCGGCACACCCTGCTATTTCGACAATATCGAGTGGATGAACCTCCACGGCACCTCCGTCTATTTCGACGTCACCGTCGAGACCCTCCTGCGCCGTGCGGCACAGTCCAAGAAACCGCGCCCCATCCTCGCCGGCTTGACCGAGGAGGAACGCAGCCTATACGTCCGTCAGCAACTCTCACAAAGGTTGCCCTATTACCAAAAAGCCCAGATTATTTTCCCCGCCGACGAGCCCGACATCGAGCAGCTGGTACAGCTCATCTCTTCTGCCCGATAATCCTGTGCAAGCTACACGACAGCAGGTCGCCGTTGTCGTCATACAGGTGCATCCCGTTGCCTTCGCAGTAGCGCCACACCTTGCAGTCCCTGCACTGTCCCTTGCGCATCCAACTGCGGTCGCGATAGGCTTGAAACTTGTTCTGCCACACCTCCCACAGGTTGTCCTTGTAGATATTGCCCTGATGCAGGTTGCTGCGGATACTGGTGCAGCCCGATATGCTGCCGTCGCACAACACCGACGCCACCTCTATGCCCGCCCGACAAAAGTAGTAGTTGTCCCTCACCTGTCGCTCATAGCTGCCCAAATAGCCCTCGCAGGCATAGCTGCAAATCATGCCGTCGTCGGCTTCTCTCACCCGCTTCACAAAGTCCAGCACCCCTGTAAACTGCTCGTTCGACAGCTGCAGCTCTGGGTCGTTGGCGGCACGACCCATCGGGAAGATGGCGAAGATACGCCATCTATGACACCCCAGCGACAGCAGATATTCCTTGATGGCATCCAGCTGGTGGTAGTTGCGCGGATTCACACAAGTCACCACATCCCACAGTATCTCTTTTGTCTGTCCCAGCAGGCGGATGGCGTTGCTCGACCGCTCGAAGCCTCCTTTGGTCTGGCGCATCCAGTCGTGCTCCTCCTCCAGTCCGTCGAGGCTCACAGTTATCGAGTGCATCCCGCTCGCCAACAGGCTGTCCAGCCGCTTCTCGTCCAGCAGGTAGCCGTTTGTCACCATACCCCAAGGGAACCCCCTGCGATACAATTCCAGCCCGCAGGCATCTATGTCGGGACGCAGTAGCGCCTCGCCACCCGTAAAGATGACAAACACCTTGTGCGGGTCCACATGCGGCGTGATGTCGTCTATCGCCTTAAAGAAATCCTTAGCCGGCATGTCGGGCGTGGTCGTGCTCACCTTGCAGTCGCTGCCGCAATGCCTACAACGCATATTGCATCGCAGCGTACACTCCCAAAAGAGCGTCCGCAACGGGTGCAGCTGCGCCTGATTGTGGCGGTACTGCCGCCAAATCTCCTGTTTCAGGTTCATGATTTAAGAATTTCGTAATTGCGGGAATGCGTGATTGCGAATCGTCGATTAACCTATTTAAAGACTAACACATTAATGCATTAACGCATTCAAACTCACTTCTTACTCACCGTGATGTCCACATCCTTGGTGCGCTGACCCATATACCAGCCCTTGCGCTCGCCACTCTGGTCGGCTTCGGTAAACAGTATGTCCACCATCTGATCCTCATAGCTGCCGTTCTTATTACCGTCGATGTCGCGCACTATCACGCGCTGCACATCCACCGGCACATCCTTCACATGGCACTCAAACACACCCTGTGCGTCGGTAGTGTCCGACGAGCGCTCGATATAATCCTGCACGTAAGGGTTGTCCAAATCCATGCGGTCGGGCGCGATGTCCACAGTCTGGTTGACCAATATCACCTGCATACCCTTCACCGGCTTGCCCTGCTCATTGATTACGCGACCCTTCACCACAAAGTCCATCGTCGGCACCCCGTACATCAGAGCCATCTCGCCTCTAGGGGCAGGCTGCTCAATCGAGTCGGGCTCATCACCCGCCACAGGCTCCTGTGCCACCTGCTTGTGGCAATGACACGACGTAAGACCAAACATACCCATCACACTCATCAGCAGCCAGTCTTTCAGTTTAAGAAAACGAATCTTCATATGCTATTTATAGTTTAAAGTTTACAGTTTAGAGTTTAAAGTAGTTGAGGAGCTTAAATTTTTAAAGTTGAAAAGGTTTTAAAGTTGAAAAGGTTCGCACCATTTTTTAGTTTTCAAACGCGCCAGTCACTTCTTAGTTCTTAGTTCTTAATTCTTAGTTCTTAATTCTTACTTCCCCAGCTGCACCCTCACGCTCTCCGCATGTATCTTCTCAAAAATCTCCTCCACAAACTCCGTTGCCAAGCCCAGCTCGGCAGCCGTCAGCTTGCGTTGCTGCAGCACCTGCTCCCATCTCTTAGGCTGATACACAGCCAAGTTGTCCCGTTCCTTCACCTTAGCAATCTCGCTCGCCACCCCCAGTCGCGCCGCCAGCACCTGCAGCAGCTGGCCGTCCAGCAGGTCTATCTCCTCACGCAGCCGTTGCAGCTGCCCGTCGGCGACCGTGCTGTCGGTCTGTCTCACCACCAAGGTGTCCAGCAACCCCTTCAGCTCATCGGGCGTAATCTGCTGCTTTGCATCCGTCAACGCCTTATCGGGATGGGGATGTACCTCCACCATCAAGCCGTCCATACCCAAGTTCATCGCCGTCTGTGTCAATGCCGCTATAGGCTCACGCCGTCCGGCAATATGGCTGGGGTCGCACAAGATAGGCAGGTCAGGCTCCAGTCGGCGCAACTCTATCGGCACCTCCCACAGCGGATTGTTGCGATAGCCGCCGTTCATAAACACATCAAAACCGCGGTGCACCGCCACAATATCCTTCAACCCCACCTGCCGACAACGCTCCACAGCCCCTATCCACAACTGCACGTCGGGACTCGGCGCATTCTTCACCATCACCGTCAGCCCGCACCCCCGCATCGCCTCCGTCACCTCCTTCATCACAAAGGGGTTCGCCGTCGTCCTCGCGCCAATCCACACCCCCTCCATGCCGTAGCGCAGTGCCAGCTCCACATGCTCCGCCCGAGCCACCTCGCAGCAGAAGCGCAGCCCTTGGCACTCGTTCCTCACCTCCTTCACCCATTGCAGCGCTTCCTCGCCATTGCCCTCAAACACACCCGGATGCGTCCTCGGCTTCCACACGCCGCAACGCACCATATCCACCTGTGGCACCTGCGACAACGCCTGCACCACCTCGCCCAGCTGCTCGCGACTCTCCACGCTGCACGGACCCGCTACGATATACGGCTTACTGCCTTTCATACTCTTATAACGCACAACGGCGCGATTTATTACACCTTACACGAAAAAAAGACACACACCCACCGGGCATGTGCCTTATTTAAAGTCGTTTGTTGCAAAAACTTATTCGGCAGTCTCGGGGATAACCGACACATACGAACGGTCCTCGCGACCCTTCTTGAAGTTGACAACGCCGTCGCACAGGGCGAACAGGGTATGATCCTTACCCATTCCAACGTTTCTGCCAGGGTTGTGGACGGTACCACGCTGACGCACGATGATGTTACCAGCGATACAATGCTGACCGCCAAAAATTTTAACGCCTAAACGTTTGCTTTCGGATTCACGACCGTTACTGGAACTACCGACACCTTTTTTGTGAGCCATAATTTTCTATTTTTAAACGGTTTTACATTGAATTAGTTGATGCTGTCGATTTTGATCTGAGTCAGATAGTCGCGATGGCCATTCATCTTCTGATAGCCCTTGCGGCGAATCTTCTTGAACACCAACACCTTGTCACCCTTAAGGTGGCGAAGCACGGTGGCCTTCACGTTTGCACCGGCAATGTAAGGTTGTCCAACCTCGACCTTGCCGTCATTGTCTTTAAGCATCACGGTGTCAAAAGTAACCTCGCTACCCTCGTCGTTGTGAAGACGGTTCACGAAGACCTTCTGATCTTGAGCGACCTTGAATTGCTTTCCTGCGATTTCTACGATTGCGTACATTGTGTTTAAACTATTTTAATTATGTAATTCTCTGCATTTTCGGTGGTATTCATTACCCACGAAACGGACTGCAAAATTACAACTATTTTTCGAACTGACAAACTTTTTTTTCAACTTTTTCATCAACACACTGATTTTCACAAAAATATTTTACAGCAACCCCGCCATCAATTCTTGACCACAAAATTGCACGAATCCGACTAATAATCATTCGTCCTATTGTGTATTTCTCCAAGTATCACAAGAATTAAACCCAAATCGGTCATTAGGACGGAAAGCACTCAAAAATCATTTTGTTTTGTCCTTTTCATGCCATAGTGGCACTTCTTTCGGAATCTTACTGACGAAATCATCTCGCCGTAGCCCGTTACGCCTTCGCTGGTTTCGCCAGTAATCTTCTCGAAACAAATACCACTCTGACATGAAACCTAATGACCGTTTTGGGTTAAAGAAAGTTGAAAGTTTTGAATTTGTTAATTCGTAAATTCGTTAGTCAAATGACACACACATTCACACGTTAACACATTCAGAAGCCAAACGACCACTTCAGCCGTCCCACGCCGAAGGCGGGGGGTATATGATAATTTGAGAATTGAGAATTTGGCTTCCGCCCAACTTCATAGTTCTTAGTTTTTAACTTTTAATTTTTAGTTTTTACTTCTTACTTCCTCCCGTCCTCTTCCCTTCCTCTTTTTTCCCCTCTGTTCTCGCTTCCGGAAGCGAAGGCAGAGCGAACCCAGAGCGAAGGCAGAGCGAACCCAGAGTGGAGGCATTCCGTGAAAACGAATCCGAGATTGGCCATTTCCCGACCGTTTTCGAATGCAAAGATAGTGCGGA
>JAFWQP010000036.1 GCA_017509045.1 Bacteroidales bacterium | reverse complement strand
GGTGTATGAGATGAAGCCTATGTTCGGCTTCCGCAACACTTTTATCTATGATGCCTTTGGCCGTCCTTGCTACCGCACATGGAGCATGGGCGCATTCGTCGATAAGGCCACAGGCAAGCTGAAGCGCGTGGACGATGCCGTCGCCAACACCTTGCTAATCGAGCCGCAACTGGAGATGAACTACCGCGACCGCCGCATCATCCTGCCCAAGGGTGGGGGAGAAGCCTTTGCACCAATCAAAGTGATGCGTGCCGACATCGACTACAACCGCCATGTGAACAACGCCAACTACATCCGCATGGCGATGGAACTGTTGCCCGAGGATTTTGAGATAAAAGAACTCCGCGTGGAATACCGCGTCGCTGCCAAGTTGGGCGACACACTGACACCCACAATGTACCACATTGACGACGGTTTCGTTATTGCCCTCTCTATCGGCAGTGAGGTCAGCTCCATTGTGGAGGTTACTAATAAACTAAAAAGTGAAAAGTAAAAACTAAAACAGCTATTTCTGAATTCGTTAATTCGTTAATGTGTTTCTTCGAGACGCTGCTGCATCACGGCAAAGAAAGCAAGCTTTCTATGCACTCGATTTTTGCAGCGTTAATTCGTTAGTCAATGATTTACACATTCACACGTTACCACATTCAAAAAAGACTAACACATTAACACATTCAAAAAAGACTAACACATTCACACATTAACACATTCACATATTCAAAAACACGTTCTAATAGTTTAATAATACTACTATGAAAAAGACACTGTTCTCTATTACTATGCTAGTCGCCCTAATATTGACTGGGTGCGAACGCGAAGAAGTGAAACCCATAGAAGTACCACAGCATTTATTCAGCGTGGCCGAAGGTCGGCAAGTGATGTTTTCACCAGGAAATCTACAATTCTGTACCGTCGGCAGCCATACTACCGCTGAAGGAACCGCCAGTGGCACCTTCCGCTTTGCCGAACATCAGTACGACTACATCGGACAGGCCAATGCCTTGGTGTCGGATACCAACACTGGATGGATTGACCTCTTTACTTGGGGCAGCAGCGGATGGCATGTGGCTCCCTATTCTGAAAAGGATGGCGATTACGACATCGAGAGCCTATGTGGCAACGAAGCGTATGCCGACTGGGGCGTATATAATTCTATCGGCAACGATACACCGGGCATGTGGCGTACGCTGACATGCGACGAGTGGGACTACCTTGTGAATCGTCGTGCCTCATCCTCTGTCGATGGTGTCGACAGTGCCCGCTATGCCGAAGCCACCGTTTGCGGTGTGGCTGGGCTCATACTTTTGCCCGACCAATTTGAGCGACCTGCGACCTTAACCCTGATTGCCAATATCAACCATAACAACTTTACCATCAGTTTCAACGACAATGTATACAATGCCGAAGAATGGGTGCTGATGGAGAAGGCTGGAGCCGTGTTCCTGCCAGCGGCTGGTTTTCGTGGTGGCACATGGCTCTCTACCATTGGCGAAGGCGGCAGCTACTGGGCATCCACCTGCAATGCAGCCCGTCAGGCCTACGCAATGCTATTCATCGATGGCTTAGTCAACGCCAGTGCCGAATGCACCTATGACAAGGACCGCGGCTATGGCCGTTCCGTACGTCTGGTTAGCGACGTCACTGTTGGTATTCGTTAATGGTTGATATGTCAACACGATTGTGAATTCTTATCCTTGTTTGTGTAGGATTGTAATCTAACACAGCATAATTCGTTGATTTATAACATAGCAAGTTTGAATGTCCAATGTCCAATGTCCAATGCATATACTTTTGGTTGTCGGAAGAGTTCTATAATATAATAATAATAAAATAATAAATTATTTTATTATTATTATATTATAGGCCAAACTGCAATAGCAAAACACATTGCATTGGACATTGGACATTGGACATCTTTGCAATGTGCTTATTATTACTATATTATCTATTACAAGGGTTGTAAATGTCCAAAAGACATTGTAACGCCAAAATGGCTTTTGTGTTGATATTAAGTATTTTGCGTATTTTTGAGTTGTTGAGCATAAAACAACTTGTGATAAGTTCATTTTTTACGTCGACTGAAATATAAAAAACATGTTTTACGTCGACTGAGCCATCCCTTCTTTGTGACCAAAGAGAGCCTTTTTTGATACCAAAGAGAGCCTCTTTTTTTTAAAAGTGGGAAAAGTGACATTTTCTGCTCAAAAAAGTTTGCCATGTCGTAATTCCGCACTATCTTTGCATTCGAAAACGATCGGGAAATGGCCAATCTCGGATTCGTTTTCCCAGAGTGCCTCCACTCTGCCTTCGCTCTGCCTTCGCTCTGGGTTCGCTCATACAGGAGAACTCAACCCGACTTTGCAAGGACTCCACTAAGGGGGCAAAATGCATTACTAGCGTGTGAAAAAAAAGCCATATAAGAAAACATTCAAATATCAGACATTTGACCATAACACTGGCATCTCCAACGTAAAAAACCTTGTAACTAGTGCAATTTTTTTCGACACTCTGGCGTTATTTAATAAAAACTAAACTCTTTTCCACTATGAAACAACCTATCAAAGTAACTGAAGCTATTTTCCCGATGCCCGTGCTGCTCGTAGCCACTTATAACGAGGATGGCACAGTTGATGTGATGAACGCCGCTTGGGGCACTATGCTCGACCGCGAACGCGTGGCTCTTAACCTGACCGAGACCCACAAGACTGTGGAGAACATCAAACGCCGCAAAGGCTTTGTGGTGCATATCGCCGATGCCGCCCACGTGGTGGAAGCCGACTATTTTGGCGTGGTGTCGGGTCACAAAGAGAAGGACAAGTTCGCCAACAGCGGCCTCACCGCAGTCAAATCTCAGTTGGTGGATGCCCCTGTTATCAACGAACTGCCTATCGCCTTAGAGTGCGAGTTTATAGAATATCAAAGCGGCGACACAGGACTTGGTGTCATCGGCCGTGTACTGCAGACCTCCGTCGAAGCCGACAAGATAAAGGACGGCAAAGTGGACGTGGAAGCCCTCCACGCCATCGCTTTCGACCCATACACCCACGGCTACTACCAAGTGTCGCAGCGCGTAGGCGAAGCCTTCAAGGACGGGATGAAGCTGAAGAAGTGAAGCCTTCGACTTATATGCAGGACGACATTGATAATATCTTAGGCGAGATAGCCTCCAAGGATTCGCAAGTGCTGTGCCGCGAGGTGCTTTCCATCGGCGACACGATGGATGTGCTGCGCAGCAAATGGACGGTTGAGATACTGACAGCCATCCTTTGTGGCAATACGCGATTCAAGGACATACTGACTGCCGTCCACGGGCTGAGCGACAAGGTGCTGACCGAGAGGTTGCGCCAGATGGTTGACGACCGCCTTATTGAGAAGCATGAGTGCCGCGGCTATCCTCCGCGTGTGGAATACCGCCTCACCGAGCACGGCAAACGGCTCTACGTCATCGTCTACCGCATGACGGAATGGGGCGCCGAACACAGGCAGCTGATACTAGGGAGGTAAGAGCTAAGAAGAATGAATTCGTTAATTAGGTTAGAGGTTAGATTTAAACTAAAAACTAAAAAGTAAAAACTAAAATATATTGGTGCGTCAGCCTACCTTTTAGTTTTTAGCTTTTAGTTTTTACTTTCCACACGTAAAACTTCCTTACCAACAGGTAGGTAACCTTGGCGGTTCGGAGAAATGGCTATAATTTTGCAGCAGAATTTAAAACACAAAGAATTATGCATTTCTCTGAACCTGTTTATCGTAACCCGTATTGGCCCACCTGGCCGCTTATCCAAATCACGCAAGGCTGCACCCACAACAGCTGCAAGTTCTGCACCATGTACCGCGATGTCCCATTCCGTATGCAGCCGATGGAGTGGATCGAAGAAGACTTGCGCGAACTGCAAGCCTCTGACCCTCACGCCAAGACCATTCAGCTGTTGAGTGCCAATCCGCTGGCCTTGAGTTACGACCGATTGATGCCCCGTCTGGAGCTCATCAAGAAGTACCTCCCCGAATTGGAACACATCTATGCCGCCACCCGCGTCACCGACATCAAAAACAAGACCGTGGAGCAGCTTCGCAAGTTGAAGGAAAGCGGCGTAAATGAAATATCGCTGGGCGTGGAGAGCGGCGACGACTGGACACTGAAGCGCATCAACAAAGGCTACACCTCGCAGGACATCCTGGAACAGTGTCACAAGTTGGAAGAGGCAGGCATCGCATATTGGATGACGTTTCTCAATGGTGTGGCAGGTCGCGAGCACAGCCACGAACATGCCGTCAATTCGGCCCTCATCTTCAACCAATGCCGTCCGATGCTCGTCGGCAGCGGCGGCTTGACGCTTTTCCCCGGCACACCGCTCCTCGAGGAGGCCGAGCGGGGCGAATTCACTCCCCTCGACGAGCGCGAACTGATGCAGGAGCTGAAGACCTTCCTCGAACTGCTGACCTGCGACTGCGAGGTGAACACCCACCACACCTCGTCACTCCGGGTACTTACCGGTCCCTTCCTTTCGCGTAAGCAGCAAATCCTCGACGCACTGCAAGAAGCCATCGACCACGCCGACATCGACGCCATGACCCGCCGCCGACAGCAAAAACGAGGATTATAATTAAGGTGTTAATCCTCATAATAATAGATGGCTTTAAGTCAAGTGGATTTACGTTGTAGTTTGGCGGATTTACATCTAAGTGGACAATACAATTTGTGAAAAATCATTTGTCCAATATTACTTCTCGACTCCCATTTACACAGTATCTTTGGTTGTTCTCCAGGCAGTTCACTGATGTTTGCGGAAATCGCTGGGGCTCATCCCCGTTTCACGGCGGAAATAGCGGCTAAAGGTGGCCTGCTCGTCAAAGCCCAGCATGTCAGCGATGGCTTGCACCGAGAGGTCGTGCCGCATGTGCAACAGCAATTTGGCTTCCTTCACAATGTGGTGGTGTATCCAATAGGCGGCCGTGTGACCGGTCTCTTGCTTGATGACGGTGCTGAAGTGTTTGGTCGACAGGCAGGCCTTCTCGGCATAAAAGCCCACGTCGCGGTGCTCGCGGAAATGTTGAGCGAGGTCGTTGTGAAATCTTGTGCTGACCTGCCTGTCAACATGGGGTTCGTTCAGCTTGCTCATGCGGTAATGGCTCAATAACCGAAGGAAGAATTCTATCAGTCGTGACATCAGCATCCGCTGGTCGGGGAGCCTGAGTCGTGTGATCTCGCGCATACCCTCCACCACGTTCATAATCATACGGTATTCGTGCTTATCAAGCTTCACATTAGGGTGCGGCTCATAGCGGTAACGCTTCTGATTGATGATTTGCAGCATGGGGTCGTTGAGCACCGATGCGTCAACAATAATCAATGTCGCCAAATAGTCATCGGTTACGTTTATCTTGCGTAGACTGTGGTTAGGGAATATCACCGCCACAGTGTGCTGCTCCGAATAGTCGGGGATGTCGTCGTACATAAGCTCGATGCGCCCCCTATGGCCGATACAGATTACATAATCGGATGAAACAAAGGGGGCGTCGCCCGTGGGCAGTTCCCTCACATCGTCGAATACCACAATACCTTCCTCCTTGATTCTCTGCGAGTAGAGGTTCATTGGGTGGGTGTATGGCTGTGTTGATTTCATAATGCAAAAGTACGGATTTTTTTTAATACAAATAACACAATCCGACTTTTTGCCAAATAGTGCCGTTGATATGTTATTGTGCAGATGGCTGATTTCCCGTATTTTTGCATCGTCAATTAGATACACTTTTTTTATGAAAAACACCTCCATCTTATTCATTCTGTTTGCTTTCGCAACATGCGATATTGCACAGGCTCAGAGCGACAATACCGTTGAAGTAACCTACAACGGCACGACTGCAACGGTGAACGCAGCCGACAACATCAGCCAGTATCTCACCGTATCTCAGCAGGGGGCGCATGTCTCAATTGCACAGAGCGACTCCCTAGCCAGCGAAATCACCTACCGACTCACCGGCACGTCGACCGACGGCGAGTTCTATATGTCGGGGTCATACAAGGCCACCGTGGAGCTTAACGGACTTACGTTGACCAACACCACTCCAGTCTACAGTGGTGCTGCCGTACACATCCAAAACGGCAAGCGCATCAATGTGAAAGTTATCACCGGCACTACCAACACCCTTGTCGATGCCGCCACAGGCTCACAAAAGGGTTGCCTTTATGTAAAAGGACATGCCGAATTCAAACAACAGGGCACGCTCAACGTGGTGGGCAATGTGAAGCACGCCATCAAGGCGGGCGAGTACATTAGCCTGAAGAACGCCACCCTCAACGTGACCTCAGCCGTGGGCGACGGCATCTCGTGCAACCAGTACTTCCTTATGGAGAGCGGCACCATCAACATCACTGGCACTGGCGACGACGGCATACAGTGCGACCTTGAGGGCGACACTGCCACCGCCATCACCGAGGACCATGAAGACGAAGACTCGGGCAATATCTACATCAGCGGCGGCACCATCAACATCACCTGCACGGCCATTGCCGCAAAGGGCATCAAATGCGCAGGCGATATGTTTGTTACCGACAACCCCGTCATCAGTGTGACAACCTCGGGCAAAGGCGCTTGGGACGAGGACGACCTAGAGACCAAAGCTGCCTGCGGCCTGAGTGCCGACGGCAACATCGACATTAGTGGCGGCACCCTTACGCTTACTGCCACCGGCTCAGGTGGCAAAGGCATGAAGTGCGACGGCATACTGACTATCAGCGGAGGCGACATCACCGTGTCGACTTCTGGCGGCCTCTATTATAACAACGGCACCACGGAAAACACCAACTATACGGGCAACACCGACAATGTCAGCAGCGACTACTATTCCTCACCCAAGGGCATTAAGGCTGGCGTGAAGACGCAGGTGGGCAACAGCTACACCTATAGTGGCGGCTTGGTCGTTAGCGGGGGCAAAGTGAAGGTGACCACCATAGGCTATAATGGCGAAGGCATCGAAAGCAAGAACTACCTCAATATCACTGGTGGCGAGATATACATCAACGCCTACGACGACGGCATCAACTCGGCGCAAGACCTGACCATCGAGGGCGGATACATTTATTCGCGTTCCAACAACAACGACGGCATCGATGCCAACGGCGATGTCTATCTCAACGGCGGCTTGGTTTATGCCATCGGTGCTCGGTCGCCTGAGCTTGCCATCGATGCCAATTCCGAAGGTGGAAAGAAAGTCTATCTCAATGGCGGCACTGTCATTGCTGTCGGCGGGATAGAGAACGGCAGCTCCATCAGTCAGGCCACGTATCGTGCATCCTCGGTGAGCGGCAACACATGGTATGCGCTCTCCTACGGCGATGAGGTCATTGCCTTTTATACCCCGCAGGTCAGCACAGGCGGCGGTCCTGGCGGTGGTGGTCACGGTCCCGGAGGCGGCAACTCTTCAGGTTTGGTGATTTCCGTCCCCACAACTCCTACGCTCAAGAGTGGCGTTACAGCCGGCGGTACAGGTATCTTCGAGAACAACTCTTATCTCGATGCCACCGTCAGCGGCGGCACAGCTGTATCGCTCACCTATATGGGTGGCACCGTCGGCATCGACGACGTTGAGACCGAAACCATCATCAACGACCCGCGTGTCTTCACTCTCGACGGCCGCTACCTTGGCACCGAAGTCCCCGCCACCTTCCACGGAGTCTACATCCAAAACGGCAAGAAGCATATCAAATTGAAAGGTGAAAATTGAAAAGTGAAAATTTGCAGCCGCACCTTTTAGATGGGTTCTATTACTTTATAATTATGAAGTAAAAATATTAAGGAAGTCCGCTGGACTTCCTTAATATTTTGGCTCTAGTTTAATATATGACTGATTTTTTACAGCCTCGAAGAGGCTGAATCTCAATAACACTGAGAGAAAGTCCAGTGAACTTTCGGGAAGAGCCAAAGTGCGGTGACAGAACATACTCCCTATCAGCGTCTCGAAGAGACGCGACATGGATACTATTTGGCAAAAAACAGTCATATGTTGTACTAGAGCGAATATTTTTAACTCCATATCATTCAATTTATAGAAGTTCCCATTAGTTTTTACTATTTAGTTTAATCAGGTCACTATTCACTGGTCACTAAATTATTTCTTAACAAATTCCACACGGCGGTTCTTTGCGCGGCCCTCGTCGGTGGTGTTGGGTGCGATGGGGGAGTGCGAACCCTTGCCCACTGCCGTGAGGCGCGATTTGTCGATGCCCTGTTTCACAAGGGCGGCCACGATGGCTTCGGCCCGCTTCTGACTCAGCGGGTCGTTCACGGCGTCGCTGCCGGTGTTGTCGCAGTGACCTTGCACCTCGAAACTTAGGTCGGTGTGCTCCTGCATCAACTTAGCCACGCGGTTGATTTCGACAATAGATTCAGGCTTCAGGTCAGCCTTTCCACTCTCGAAAGTGATAGCGTAGGTCACAATCTTGCCGTCTGTGGTCAGGCGGTCGTAGAGCGGCACAGCGCCTTGGGAGATGCGCACATTGCTCAATCCCGTGTAGCGGTAGAAAGCACCGCTGGCGAAGAAGAGGTAGCCCGGTGCTTTCATGGCTGGCACATTGATCATACGCACGCCGTTCACATAGCCCTTGAAAGCTCTCTTGTTGAACGAGAAGGCAAAGTGGTTCCACTCGCCGGCAACCACGGGGTTGTCCTTCTCCAGATAGTCGTTGTTGCCCGAGTTCAACCCCAGCATCTTCTCTCCAGTCGTCTGGTTGTTCCCGTCAGGTTTCAACAGGAACCACGTGAGGTTGCACGACCCGTCTTCCCTATACCAGAAGTGCACATAGCTAGAGGCGTTGTAGTAGCTCTCGTCGCCGCGTTCGCCAAAATAAATCCACATATCGAGCGACGACTCCTCGTCGGTTGTACTCATCGGAGCCACATAGAGGTCGAACTCCACCGTGAACACCTCCGGCAGCCAATTCCACTTTTCTTTCATCAACGGCATCACCTGTCCCAGTCCGTTGTCCGTAAACGCAATCACATTGCGGCCATTCTGCTGTGCTGTCTCCGCATAGCCGTCCAGCAAATCCCACCTCAGCGGGAACTCGCCTAATTTCTCGCGTTCAAAGTTGTCGTCGAAGATAATTTCGTCGCCTGGGACGAAATCGGTCTTTGCGTAGTTGCTCTCTTGAGCCTTCAAGGGCATACCAGCCAGCAATAGCAATGCCACTGCAAACAATGATTTCTTCATAATGATAGGTTTTTAATGGTGATGTTTTTTCGATTATTTCAATTTGCAAAGATACGAATAAAATTGAAAATTGAAAATTTAATGAATGTGTTAACGTGTGGTAAGAATTGAAAAACAAACTCGTGTGGGGCTTCTATTAATTCCCCCCGAAGGGGTAAGATATGAAAAAAACCGTATAATTGTAATCATGTGCAACCTTTTCATGAATTGTTTTGGGACATGTTTTGTTATATGACTGATTTTCAAAGCATACAATCCTTTCCTTCACATTGTGATGTTGCAAAAAGGTCGAGGTAACAAGTTAACAAAGTAACATTTTGAGTGTATATATTTGAATAACAGGTATATGATTCTTATGAAGATGTTACCTTTGGCTGAAATGAGGTAACATTTAGTGAAATGAGAGGTGATGTAAGAAGCCAATAATAATGATCTGAAAAGTCCCCGAAAAAAGGGCAAAATGTTACCAAAATGTTACCTGCTTTCTAAAATTGACGTTGCCATATATTTAATTATCAACTAATAGCAACAAAAATGTTAACTTGTTACTTTGTTACTTGAACCCAAATCGGTCATTAGACCGACTTTTATATCCTTTCTCGCTTTTTAAGGTCTGTTTATGCCATATCAGCATTTCTTTCGGCATCTTGTCCACATCCCTGTCTCGACGTAGCCCGCTACGCCTTCGCCAGCGATGAGGCCAATCTGCTCGAAACAAAAGCTAATCTGCCATAAACCCTAATGACCGATTTGGGTTGAAGGATTATGCAACATAAGGCAATGTGCTCTATCACCCATTTCTCGCTCAGGTGTTACTAGTTTTTTCTCTTTTGACAACACTCAAAAAATCATTTTTGTGATGCTCATTGAGCAGAAATAAAACGAAACTGTATTTTTCAAAAAGTGGCACCCCAATTTGGGGCTTTCTGGGTATAATAGAATTGATGGTTGGCACACACAACGCTTCCACTCTGCCTTCGTTCTGCCTTCGTTCTGCCTTCGATCCTAAGGTGGAGGCAAGGCTTATCCAAAACGGATTGAAAAAGCCCTCATAGTTGTATAAGGTGAGAGCAGAGAGAGCTTGCTCACTATGCCGAGCCAAACAACGTCACGTAGAAACATCACCAATCCGTTTGTCGGATGAACTCCTTTTCCCCCTTTTACTAACTATTCTGCAAAAGGCAATAATAATTGAGTTTCTTCGTTATCAAATATTAGGGATTTCTATTTATCAAGAATTAGAGAATTGGAGAATTTGTAAACTGCATATTTTGAATTTGATAAGAATTTGAGACCTTAATTACATGCAATTAATAGAAGTGGCCTATCATTTATATTTCAATAATATGAGGATGTCGTTTTTCACTTGGGCTTGTGCTGTCGTACTGTTGGTCGCGTGTACGAGCGGGACGGTGTGCGACACCGTGGCCGACAGTACGCTGCCCATCACCGATGTGGCAACTCAAAGCGAATGCCCCTTTGAAGATGTGGAGATTACTGCCGCCGAATTCGACTCTGCCAAGCTTTTCGCTGACCAATATAACTATATCCGTTCCGAGCGCGAACCCAATGCCACCGATACCGCCTACTTCCTCGAATGGCTTAAGAATACGAATCAAGAATCACTCTTTGATATGGACGAGTGTAGCTGTTGCACATTCGAGGGAACGGATTTCATAGAGATGGGATTAGGCGACTATTGCTGTACACGCTTTCATGACGACACGACCATTATGCCCTTATGCAATATGAGACTATCCGCCGAAGGATTTATTGCCGGCATATCAATCGAGTGGGGCGGTCTTGGCGATGAGCCAGCCTACATCTATTTCTACCCATGTGATTTGATGGGCAAACCCGGACATCCCCTCATCTATCAAACCACGCCTAAATGGGCTCCAACGGGGAGAAAAGAGTTTTGGAACTCAGGTTGGTTCTTTGTGGAAGGATATGACAGTATGGCCGACAAATATGTATATCACAAGGTACGCCCTATGAATGAACTAAAATTAAAAACCTAGAAAATTGAAAGTTGAAAAATGATAATTATCCGGATGCGGCAACTAATTTTAGTTTTTAGTTTTTACTTTTTACTTTAAAAACCCCTGAAACCCTTAACCCCTAAACCCCTTAACCCCCTTTTATCATATCAACAATACATAACAAGATGAAGAAGATAATGATACTCTGCGCTGCGTTGCTTACACTCGTTGCCTTAGCCGCCTGCAAGAGCAATAGTGAGAAGCCATCTGTTTCCGATTCT
>JAFWQP010000035.1 GCA_017509045.1 Bacteroidales bacterium | reverse complement strand
TCCGCACTATCTTTGCATTCGAAAACGGTCGGGAAATGGCCAATCTCGGATTCGTTTTCACGGAATGCCTCCACTCTGGGTTCGCTCTGCCTTCGCTCTGGGTTCGCTCTGCCTTCGCTTCCGGAAGCGAGAACAGAGGGGGAAAAAGAGGAAGGGAAGGAGGAAGAAGTAAAAAAAAATTGGCTGGCACAACGTAGAGGGGGGACGGGGGCGAGTTAAGCATTATTAATATATTTATTCGTTTTAGTTCGCCTTTTTTTCGTATATTTGCAAATTTGTACGGCTTACGCCATACATGGCTAATTTTTTGTAAATAAATAAGTAATAAAAAGACAACAGATAAATAGATGGCTAATTTTTTGTCAAAACTATTCGGCACTAAGGCCGACCGCGACCTCAAGGAGGTGCAGCCGCTACTGAATGCCACTTTGAAAGTATATCCCGAAATACAGAAACTGAGCAACGATGAGCTGCGTGGTAAGACGCTCGAATTCAAGGAGCTCATCCGCAAGGCTGTGGAGACTGAGGAGAACGAACTCTCCTCGCTGCGCCAACGCATCGAGGAGGAATATGAGATGCCCGTCGATGAGAAGATTGAAATCTATAAACGCATCGACAAGTTGGAGAAGGAGTCGTACGACAAGACCCAGAAGGTGCTCAACGACATCCTGCCCGAGGCCTTCAGCGTGGTGAAGGAGACCGCACGCCGCTTTGCCGAGAACGAGAAGGTGGTGGTGACCGCCTCCGACCACGACCGCGAACTGGCGGTGAAGATGGGCAACGTGAACATCGACGGCGACAAGGCCATCTACGACAACAGCTGGATGGCGGGCGGCAACATGATTACGTGGGACATGGTGCACTACGACGTGCAGCTGATTGGCGGTATCGTGCTGCATAGCGGCAAGATTGCCGAGATGGCGACGGGTGAAGGTAAGACCCTCGTCGCTACCTTGCCTGTGTACCTCAACGCCCTGCCCGGCAAGGGTGTGCACGTGGTGACGGTGAACGACTACCTCGCCAAGCGCGACTCGGAGTGGATGGGCATGCTGTATGAGTTCCTCGGATTGACGGTGGACTGTATCGACAAGCACGAGCCTCACAGCGACGAGCGCAAGGCGGCATATAACGCCGACATCACTTTCGGTACGAACAACGAGTTCGGTTTCGACTACCTGCGCGACAACATGAGCCGCAACCCCGAGGAGCTGGTGCAGCGCGGACACAACTACGCCATCGTCGACGAGGTGGACTCGGTGTTGATTGACGATGCCCGTACCCCCCTTATCATCAGCGGTCCCACGGGCAAGGATGACGAAGACCAGGAGTTCGACCGTTTCAAACCCGTTATCGAAAAGCTGTACAACGCCCAGCGCGTGCTGGTGACCAAGGTGTTGGCGGATGCCAAGACGGGTCTGGCAGAGCATCCCGACCCCAAGCCCGACGAGGAGTGCGCCAAACTGTTGCTGCGTGCCTATCGCGGCCTGCCTAAGAACAAGGCTTTGATTAAATACCTCTCCGAAACAGGTATCAAGAGCG
The DNA here is from genome assembly GCA_017509045.1 of Bacteroidales bacterium. Classification (GTDB taxonomy): domain Bacteria; phylum Bacteroidota; class Bacteroidia; order Bacteroidales; family P3; genus Colimorpha. The sequence continues at coordinate 68,259 of JAFWQP010000035.1, read as the reverse complement.
TCCTGCAACGCACCGAGAACTTCTACATGCAGGAGCAGAACAAGTATATGCATATCATCGACGACGACCTATACTTCGTTATCGACGAGAAGCAACGCAGCGTGGAGCTGACCGACAAGGGTATGGACTTCCTCACCTCACTGGGCGAAGACCGCAACTTCTACCAACTGCCCGACATCGGCAGCATGATTGCCGAACTGGAGCACGAGAACATTTCGGCTGAAGAGAAGGCTGCTAAGAAGGAGAAGATATACAACGACTTTGCTATCCAGAGCGACCGCGTGCATACGGTGGACCAGTTGCTGAAGGCATACGCCCTGTTTGAGAAGGACGTGGACTATATCGTGGACGAGAACAAGCAAGTGAAGATTGTCGACGAGCAGACGGGCCGTATTATGGAAGGCCGCCGTTGGAGCGACGGTCTGCACCAAGCTGTCGAAGCCAAGGAAAACGCCAAGGTGGAGGCCGCCACACAGACCTACGCCACCATTACGTTGCAAAACTACTTCCGCATGTATAAGAAGCTGGCGGGTATGACCGGTACGGCTGAGACTGAGGCGGGCGAGTTCTGGGACATCTACAAGCTGGACGTGGTGGTTATCCCCACCAACCGCCCCATCGCGCGTATCGACATGGACGACATGATCTATAAGACCAAGCGCGAGAAGTATAAGGCCGTTATCGACGAGGTGGAACGCCTCATCAGACTGGGACGACCCGTTCTGGTGGGTACGACAAGCGTTGAGACCTCAGAGTTGCTGAGCAAGATGCTTAAGATGAAGCGCATCCCCCACGACGTGCTGAACGCCAAGCTGCACCAGAAGGAGGCAGAGATTGTGGCTCATGCCGGCGAGCCGGGCCATGTGACCATTGCCACCAATATGGCTGGTCGTGGTACCGATATCAAGCTGAAGGGCGGCGTGCGCGAAGCGGGCGGCTTGGCCATCATCGGCACCGAGCGTCACGAGAGCCGCCGTGTGGACCGCCAGCTGCGTGGCCGTGCCGGTCGTCAGGGTGACCCGGGTAGTTCGCTCTTCTTCGTGTCGCTGGAAGATGACCTGATGCGTATCTTCGGCTCCGACCGTATTGCCAGCATCATGGACCGCATGGGACTGCAAGAGGGCGAGGTAATCCAGCACAGCATGATTACCAAACAGATTGAGAAAGCGCAGAAGAAGGTAGAAGAGAACAACTTCGGTATGCGTAAGCGCCTGTTGGAATACGACGATGTGATGAACAACCAGCGCACCGTGGTGTACAACAAACGCCGCAACGCCCTGTACGGCGACCGCCTGAGCATCGATATCAGCAACATGTTCTACGACACCTGTGCCCTCATCTACGACGATGCCGTAGAAAACCACGACTGGGAAGGCTTCAAGATGGAGATGATCCGCGTGTTTGCCCTCGACGTGCCCTTCACCGAGAAGGAGCTGTTCAACGCCAGACACGACGACGCGGTGCAGAAGCTCTACGATACCGTGTACGCCACCTACAAGGACCGTATGCAGAAGATTTGCGACCTTGCCTACCCCTTCATCAAGCGCATCTATGAGAATACCCGCTATGTAAACGTGGCGTTCCCCATCACTGACGGCAAGAAGACCCTCAACGTGGTCACGCCCGTCAAGAAGAGCTATGAGAACAAGGGCCGCGAGGTGCAGCTGAGCATCGAAAAGGGCATTACCCTTGCCATTATCGATGACCTGTGGAAAGACCACCTTCGTGAACTCGACGAGTTGAAGACCAGCGTGCAGAACGCCAGCTATGAGCAGAAAGACCCCTTACTGATATACAAATTCGAGAGTTTCAACCTATTTGAGAAGATGCTGCTCGAAATCAACCGCGAGATAAGCTCGTTCCTCATTCGTGCCAGCCTGCCTGTGAAGGAAGACAACGACATGCACGAGGCACGCCAGCCCCGCCGCGACAACCGCAACCTGAAGGCTAGCCACGACAGCACCGCCACTGAGACACAGCGAGCCATGGACCAAGCCGCCCGCCAGCAGACTGGCGAACGCCCCAAGCCCATGCCCGTGCGTGTGGAGAAAAAGGTTGCCCCCAACGACCCATGTCCCTGCGGCAGCGGCAAGAAATACAAGAACTGCTGCGGAAGGAACGAGTAATATTAAAACTAAAAGGTAAAAGGTAAAAACTAAAAAAGTTTGTAGCGACAAGTTTTAGTTTTTACCTTTTAGTTTTCACCTTTTAGTTTTATTGGGGCCTCTGACTAAAAATTAATCGTCAGCGGTCGTGGGAAGTGCATGCCGCAGAGGGTGAGGTGCTCGGCGCGAGCACGGTCGAGGATGGCTTTGCGGGTGATGACGGCCTGCTGAGGGTCGGCATCATAACGGGCACAGAACTCGGGATGGTCCAGCTGCAAGGCGACGGCATGCATAATATCGCCTGCAATGAGTACATTACTGAAGCCATAGATTGTATGACCCGGAGTGTGACCCGGAGCGGCAATAGTGGCAATGGAGCCTAATAAAGTGTCACCCTGTTCGAATAAATGGATACGTCCTTCGTAGGCCTGCCCTATTTGTGTTGTTATCTCAGAGCCTCCCATCTTGCCCGAAGCCCAAGCGTTGTATTCCACCTGAGGAATATGGAGCGTGGCTGAGGGAAATGCAGCTGTGCCGTCGGGGTTGAAGAGACCGCCCACATGGTCGAAATGGAGGTGGGTGATGCAGATGTCGGTAATTTTGTCGGGGGCACATCCAAGAGAATCTAGCGCCACCATCAGCCTACCCCCCTTGGCAGCTCCAATGCCTGCGTCAAACAGAACAGTTTGGTCACCCATCGTAAGCAGAAACACATTAAAGGATGCCTCGGCCTGCCCATCGGGGAGGATGCTGTCAAGCAGGGTATCGTCGAGCCCACGGAAGAGGTCGGCCGACATAGTCTGGGGGCCGTCCTGAATACCATACAGCAACAGATTAGCACCCAGACCTGAGTCAGCGACATCGGGAATGGGGAATACAAAGTCTAATATGTTCTGTTCCTGTGTTACAGTTTCAGACTGGCGATTGCCACAAGCGGCTGCAAACAAAGCGAAAAGGCTCGAGAGAAAAACTATTTTCTTCATAATGACAGTATTTATTAATGAGTTAAATTACATATATAAGATTAATTGATTGGTTGCACAATCTTGCGCAGTTGTTCGATGTCGAGTTGTTGATACTGGTTGTTTTCTGGGTCTGCAAAGAGCTTCTTGTTGTTCTTGTAGTTGTCGCCGTCGTATTCCGTAGCCTTTAGAAAGAGGTTGTGTGCCACTGTGCGTTTGAACGTACCGAAGTCCATGGTGCCTTCCTCCCATTTCTTCTTCTCGTCAGCGGTGAGATACTTGCCATACTTGGTGTTCATGGCTGCCGAGATACGGTCCTTGCCCTGTGCCTCAGGATTGGCCTCCATAATGGCATGATAGTCGCGCGTCAGTGCTGGGAAATCCGCCCACGCTGTAATGGTAGTCTCCAACAGCCGGAGGTTCTTGCGGCCACGGTCGGTATAATAACCCAGATAGGCATGGCATGGCTCCACAAAGATAATGGGTTTCAAGCCAATCTTGCGCATGATGGATGCCAAAAACACGCAAGCATCGACACAGTTTGCCTGCCGCGAGTTGTAGACCTCGTCGAAGAAACGGATATGCTGCACATTGGAACGGGTGGTGGGGGTAGAGGTGCAGGAAATGGACGAATAGCGTATGCCTCGCTCCAAGGCATAGTACCATATTGCCTCCACCTGTGCGACGACACTCTTGGCATCGTTCTGATAGCCCGAAATCTTGCTGATAACACCCTGATGCATGATGTCGGACAGGATGCTGTCGATAAAAGGATGCTCCTCGTTGACGTAGGCGGCAAACAGCCAGCGGTAGTCATGGTTGTGGCCAGAGCTGTCGCGCACGCTCAGCAGACAATCGTTGGCGGAGCGGTAGTTGATACGCAGGTTCTTCACATCAATCTCTTCGTCGTTGATATAGCAGGTGAACGTGAGGTCGGCGACACCCTGTTGGCGCGTGCGGTATAGCTGGTCAAACTTCCACTTAATGGTGGGGTAAAAGGTATAGCGCATGTCCTTCACTGGCAGCACCTCTTGGAAAATGGTGACATAGTTGAGTTTCGACGAGTCGATGGTGATACGCAGTACCGCATTGCTGACAGGAGCCGTAACCGAAACCGAGAACAGCGCCGCAGTGTCGGCAAGGGCGTAGGCGGGGTCGCTCAAACTAGCCACCCCCATCACCAGCGATGGGTAGAACTGATTCTCGAACAGCGGGGCATAGCTGGCAGAAAAAGCCACCTGCGCAGGGTCGAAAATCTTAGGCCGAGCCTGATGGCATCCCGAGAATAAGAGTAAAAAAGAAAAGCTAATAACTAAAAGATGCTTCATTTCAAAAATAAGGTAGGTTCTATTAATTCAAAATCAGATTAAGGAAGTATGGTGGACATGTGTCGGTGCGACAGCCAACTTTTTGAAGTAAGAAGTAAGAACTAAGAAGTTGGGGCGGCAGCCAATTATTTTAAACTAAAAAGTAAAAACTAAAAACTAAGAAGGTAGGCGAAACCCCTTTTCATTTTTCAATTTGTTACGTTTTCGACTTTTATTTTTCAATTTAAGAAATAATTCCTGTCACCAGCACCACCAGCAATGCCAGCGGAGCCACATAGCGAGCCAAGAAACGGAACAGACCGTAGTATCCGATACGGAGCGTCCCATGGTTCGACATCTCGTCCTTGATATCCTCCTCGGGCATCACCCAGCCGAAGAAGATAATCGTACCCAACGCACACAACGGCGGCAGATAGATGCTATTCATCTTGTCCACGAAGTCGAAAAGGGTCAGACCCGTAATCTTGATATGCGACAGCGAACCCATCGACAACGAGAACACCACGCCCAGAGCTGTCGTCACAACAAAGAAAAGCAACGCACCCGCCCAACGTCGTGCACCGGTATGCTCGCAAAACCATGCCGTCAAAGCCTCCAGCAACGAGATGGCACTAGTGATGGCCGCCACCATCAGCAGCAGGAAGAACAGCGAGGCGAACACCACTCCAGCCGCCCCCATGGTGTTGAACACGTTGGGCAGCACCAAGAACACCAACCCAGGACCGCCTGTCGGCTCAAAGCCGCAGCTAAACACAGCGGGAAATATCGCCACGCCTGCCAAGATGGCTATCAACGTGTCGCACACCGTAATCCACATGGCAGTCTTGAAGATATTGTCCTTGACAGGGATATACGAGCCATACACCAACATCACACCCATGCCCACGCTGAGCGAAAACAACGCCTGTCCCAAGGCAGCCAGCACCCCCTCGCCAGTCAGCTTAGAGAAGTCGGGCGAGAAAAGATACTCCACCCCTTTTCCCGCGCCCGGCAATGTCAGACTGCGCACACACAGCACCAACACCAACACCACCAGCACCGGCATCAGCACCTTGCTCACATTCTCAATACCCTTCTGCACACCTCCCAAAATCACAATCAGCACTATCACGGCAAAAATTGCCAAAAACAGGACAGGGGTCCACGGCGATGTAGAAAACTGGATAAAGAAAGCACTAATCGCCGCCGAGTCGGTTCCCAACGCCGCCAAAGCACCACTCACCGAGTTCCACACATAGCCCGTGGTCCATCCCGAAATAACCAAGTACTGCGACAGGATAAAGAAACTGGTAACAATACCCAGCAGACCCACCAGCCCCCATGCCTTATTCTTAGGGTACAATGTCTGAAAAGCCTTCACTGGCGTATGCTGTGCCCGCCGACCGATAACAAATTCCGACATCATCAGCACCGACCCCAGCAGAAACACGAAGCAGAGATACACCGCCAGAAACGCCCCGCCGCCATACTTGCCGCAGATATAGGGAAAACGCCAAATATTACCCAAGCCCACAGCGGAACCCACCGCTGCCATGATAGCTCCGAGATTGGAAGAAAATGATTTTTGTTGTGCCATATTGTTTGTTGTTGATTTTCTATGAATTGTAATTAGTGACTATTATGAAGTAAGAAGTAAGAACTATGAACTAAGAAGGTGATTTCTTGAATGTGTTAACGTGTTAATGTGTTAATGAGTTAGTCCTTGGCGCATCAAAGATTTTCGAATTTACAAATTAACGAATTTACGAATTCAAATTTTCAATTATTAATTTAATAAGTTTTTAATTCTCAATTCTATCTAGGTTTGCATTAACAAAGTCTCCCCATTGCTGTTTCTTGCTCTTACGTGCGCGCTGGGGCTTCAATTCCCGACGCAGGTCGCCGAGAGGGTCGGTCTGTTCCAGATAGCAGGTATACGCCACCGCCAGCGCGTCCGACGAGTCGAGATACCGCGGCAGGTCTTCGAAACTGAAGATACTCTGCAACATCGCCGCTACCTGCTCCTTGGCGGCGTTGCCGTTACCTGTCACACGCTGCTTCACCGCGGCAGGCTCGTATTCGGTATAGCTCAAGTCGCGACTCAGTGCCGCCGCTATCGCCACTCCTTGTGCCTTGCCCAACTTCAGCATCGACTGCACATTTTTTCCCGCAAACGGAGCCTCGATGGCGACATGGTCGGGGTGGTACGAGTCGATGATGCGCTGCGTCGAGTCGAAAATTTTGCGTATACGCAGGTGAAAATCGGCAATCTGACGCAGATACAGCACATCCATCACCACCAACTGAGGCTTCGCACCGTCGGTGTCGAGAAGGCTATAGCCCAATATCCGTGTCCCAGGGTCTATTCCAAGTATCAGCATTGCTATATCGTTGATAAGTTGTATGTTGTAGATTAAGAAGTATTGATTGTATGACTGCTTTTAGGCAACCTCTAAAAAGTTGATAGTATAAAGTTGAAAGTTTAGAGTTTAATGATTATGCGGCAGCCAGTTTTCAATTTAATAAGCGGCAGCCAATTATTATTTTTTAATTTTAATTATTAATTCAATAAGTTTTCCACATAAACACATTAACTCATTATTTTTTTTGCAAAAATACAGAAAAAAATCGTATTTTTGCATTTTTAAAACATACAAAGTAATTAATTTAAATATAACAATATTATGGACAAACTGATTATCACTGCCGCTATCTGCGGCGCAGAAGTTACCAAAGAGCAGAACCCTGCCGTTCCCTACACCGTTGAAGAAATAGTTCGCGAGGCAAAATCGGCCGTCGATGCCGGCGCCGCCATCGTCCACCTCCATGTGCGCTACGACGACGGCACACCCACCCAGAGCCGCGACCGTTTCCAAGAGTGCGAAGAGGCCATCCTCAAAGAGTGCCCAAACGTCATCCTCATCCCCTCCACCGGCGGTGCCGTCGGCATGACCCCCGACGAGCGTCTGCAGAGCACCGACACCACCCCCCTGCCCGAGATGGCCACCCTCGACTGCGGCACCTGCAACTTCGGTGACGAGATTTTCGACAACACCATGCCCACCATGCGTGCCTTCGGCAAGCGTATGATGGAACGCGGCATCAAGCCCGAATACGAATGCTTCGAGATGGGTCACCTCGACACCATCCTCACCATGGCTCGCAAGGGACAGGTGCCCGGAGCACCCATGCAGTTCAACTTCGTCCTCGGCGTGCCCGGCTGCACCCCCGCAACCGTCGACAACCTCTGCTGGCTTGTCAAGAACATCCCCGCCGGCAGCACCTGGACCGCCACCGGCATCGGCCGCTACGCATTTCAGCTGGCAGCCCCCGCCATCGTCATGGGCGGCAACGTGCGCGTCGGCTTCGAGGACAACCTCTACCTCGAGCGCGGTGTCCTCGCCAAGAGCAACGGCGAACTGGTCGACAAAGTAGTCCGCATGGCCAAGCTGCTCGGTCGTGAAGTGGCCAACAGCGACGAAGCTCGCGAAATACTCAGCCTTAAAAGATAAAAGCACCTCCCCATGAAAAAAACAATCCTAACCCTACTTACCCTACTCCTGACGCTGGCAGCGACAGCACAAAACGCCACCACGCACGACGAGATGATGCGCCAGTGGCGACAGTTCAAACAGCAACGCGACATCTCCGGACAAGCCCAATACAGCAACATTCCTCTCGGTGAAGCCGCCCCGACACCCAAGGACTCCAAGGCACTGCCCGACGACCGTGTGTGGTTCCCCGGCGAGTGGGAAGAGGTCAAGGCCATCGTCGTAACCCCCTACTACAGCTACTACCCCGACACCAACCTAGGCACCGGCACCTACAGTGCCGACCCCGTGGTGACAGGCGTAGCCGAATACTACAAGTACAACTCCACGCGCGGATGGGTCTCCACCAACACCTACGGTCCCTATACTAGCGTGATGGACACCAACAGTGCCTTCGGCAAAGTATTCTTCTACCTCATGGACGGCATACAGCTGGGCGGTGCCCAAGCATGGGTGCGCGTCGAAAAGGCTGCTGACTCGGCCAAAGTGCTGCGCACGCTCGACCGCATGAACCTGCGCCACAACAACATTCGCTTCATCGTGGGTCCCGGCAACTCCTTCTGGTATCGCGACTGCGGTCCCATTTGTTTCTACTATGGCGACCAAGACAGCGTAGCCATGATGGACTTCGAGTACTATCCGGGTCGTGCACTCGACGACTCGCTGCCGTCGCTCATCTACCGCCAGATGGGTCTGCCCAACTACATCAACACCATCGAGTGGGAAGGCGGCAACTGCCTAGTCGACGGCGCCGGCTTCCTCCTCTCCAGCGACGCCATCTATGAAAACAACAGCGATGCCTACGGTCAAATCACTTGGGACGGGCACAACACCAACAGCATCCACTACACCACCAAGAGCCGCCTCACTCAAAAGCAAACCCGACAGGCACTGAGTAGCCTGCTCGGCCAGCGCGAAACGCACATTCTTCCCGCCTACCAGTATGACGGAGGCACTGGACACATCGACCTCTATGCCGACATGTGCGAAGAGAACGGCTTCGTCTTCTCGGTGATGCCCGACAACTACAGCCGTTGGACCGACTACCGCACCGGAGCCCGCAACATCGACTCCCTCTGCTCCTACACCTCCATCTTCGACCGCCCCTACTACCAAACCACCATCCCCTTCCCCAGCAAGGACAACGGTGCCAACTTCTCCAGCCAAACCGAGTACGACAGCTACTACACCCGCACCTACAGCAACCACACCTTCGTCAACAACGTGATACTGCAACCCTGCTTCTCTGCCGTTGTCAACGGACAGCCTACCGCCGCATGGGACCGAAACAACATCGAGCAACTCAAAGCCGCCTACCCCGGCTACACAATCTACCCTGTCGACGTACGCGAGTTTGACGGCAGCGGCGGCGCCATCCACTGCGTCACTAAGCAGATACCCGCCGACAATCCCGTCCGCATACTGCACAAAAGCATCGTAGGCAGCGCCGTCGACATGCGTGGCAACAACATCCCCGTCAGTGCCATCATCACCAACCGCAGTGGCATAGCATTCGCCGAATGCGTCTACCGTTTCAAACACACCTGGAACAACGGAAGCAGATACGACTACACCGATTGGGACACCATCCACATGACCGCCAACGGTAACAAATACTCCTGCCTACTGCCTACAGCCAACATCAACGAGCGTACCGTCGACACCACCTACAACCAACACTTCACTGTCGACTCCACAATCCTCTCCACCGACACCATCACCGTCATCGACAGCTCCTACTCCCACTCCTACTTCGACACCATCTTAAACGACACCATCGACGTCTTCGACTATGACACCACATTCCAGTATGTATACCACTACAACTTCGACACCACCCTCACCACCGTCGATACCATCGTAACCGTTCACGACACGCTCATCACAGTCGAGTACTTCATCAGCGCCACCTCCAACAACGGCAAGACCATCACCAAGCCCATCACCGCCAACCAAGGCGGATACTACAGCTTCTACTACGACGGCAGCCAGATGGAGCTGGACAGCTCGCGCTACGACTTCTCCACCTCGCCGCGTCCTGCCACCGACATCACCTTCCTGTTCGATGCCAACCGCACCCACCTCGACACTAGCACCGCACCCGTACTCGGCATCTCCGACCGGGCGGTCACAACGTCTGAGGGCAACATCGGCCAGTTCTACCCCAACCCCGCCACCGACCAAGCTAAGATACAGATCGACCTTGCGAGCGGCGGCAGCTATCAGGTAGACATCATCGACAACCTAGGCCGCACCATCCACAGCAGCCAACTACAAACCGCTGGCAGCATCCTCTTCACCATCCGCACCAGCTTGTTGCCCTCGGGCATCTACACCGTGCGTTTCTCCGGCATGGGACAGACCACTACCCGCCGACTGATAGTGAAATAATCCGAATCGTTTTGGGGTAGGGGCAGACACTGAGGGTCTGCCCCTATCGTTATACCTTTATAAACAATTATCATTATGAAAAAAACAATCATCCAGCATCTCATACGGGCGCTCATGTTCGTCTGTATGACCCTCTTGTTGCTACCCACAGCATGGGCGCAACTCGACAGTATTCCCATCACCGGCACCGCCATCGACACCACAAAAGTCTACGACGGCACCACCACCGCCCACATCGTCACACTAGGCAACTGGCCCCTGCTGACCTACAACCAAGTGGCAATCGATGCCGAAGCGCACTACCTCGACGCCTCCGTGGGCAACGACAAACCCGTAATGGTCACCTTCAGCATTAGCGGTCCCGACGCCTACCACTACGCCACACCGCCAAGCATCATCCTCTATGCCGACATCACACCTCGGCAACTGGTTGCCGACAGCGTCGTGCTGCAAACCAGCCGTGAATACGACGGCACTACACATTGCCAAGTGCTGAGCGAAGGAACCCTTCTGGGCATTTTGCCAAACGACACAGTGGGTCAGGCCATAACCGCCAATTACGCCACTCCTAGTGTCGAAATCTTAATAATCGTCAATGTCTCCCACACCCTTTATGGCCCCCAAGCCAGCAACTACTATGTAACCGACTCGATAATCTATATTGCGAATATTATACGTCGCTCAATCACCGCACAAAACTTATTAGTTCAGCTTATTAAAGAATTTGACGGCACCGACACCGCCCATATCATTGCCCAACCTTCGCTACAAAACACCATTTCGGGCGAAGATATAGATGTCGTTGTCTCTGCCCATTACGACTCCCCGGAGGTGGGAGACAATAAGACCATCTACACCGACTACCAACTGTTGGGTGACGACAAAGACAACTACAGGCTAACTGCCGACAGTGTCCTTCCATACCGAGGCAGCATCGTCCTTCCTTTAATCTTCGACACTTTGGAAGGCAACCAGCAGTTTGTCGCCACCGCATACGGTTTCTGCCAAAACGACTCAGTGGAAATACGCTACCATGTGCGCCAAGGCGAACCAGCCCATTATCATATCATCTTCTCCGACGACGCCATTGCCGCGGGATTCAACGATACGGCATGGGTGGAATGTGATGGTAACGACAGCCTTATTGCTTTTTCCATACCTAATGCCTGCCCCGCTGGTCGCTACGATGCCATAGTAGAATGGCACAGCGCAGCCCATGTGTCGAGTTTCTACCACTTCACCTTCAGCGTGAATCTGCCTAACGACTATATGGTAGTGGCCTTCAACGACGTTATCAGCATCGATAACAGTGGTCGACTGGACGGGCAGCCCAACCGTTTCCATTCCTACCAATGGTACCACAACGGTGAAGCTATTCCCAACGCCACAAGCCCCTACTACCAGGAGCGTGGCGACCTCAACGGCCAATATGCCGTCATGGTCAACCTAGGCACCGACGACGAGGCTATGACCTGCCCCCTCACCTTCCAGCTTCCCGACAAGGCGACTGTCAGCCTGATGCCGTCGCCCGTAGCCACCACAACCACCGTCACGCTGCAAGGCTTCAACAACCAGCAACACCAGTTGCAGGTGTTCAACAGCTACGGTATTATGGTTTTCAACACCTCATTCCAAGGCGAGCAGCACATGCTCGACCTCACCACCCTGCCACAGGGCACTTATCTAATCACCGTCGACGGCCATGCCGCCAAAACCTTAAAACTCTGATGCCATGAAGAAGATAATCCTCACCACAATTCTGCTGGCAGGCATTGCTACTGCTTCAGCACAGATGACCGACCATATCCACAACATCCAGGCCAACCTCGGTGGCGGCATCCACACTCTCCTCTACAGCCCCACCAACGGCGACCACTCCATCGGCTTGGGCGGTGTGTTAGAGTTGCAATACCAATACATGTTCAACCACCACTGGGGACTCTCCGTCGGCGTGCAGGCAAACACCCTGCGCAGTTCCGCCGTATATAATTACGCCTACACCCAGCCCAACATCAACCTGCCGGGTGCCAACTACCCTGTCGACCTCGACATACACTACTACAACTGGCAAGAACGACAGAGCATCACCAACCTCAGTATTCCTCTGCAGGTCATACTACGCGCACCCATCAGCGTCACCAGCGCATTCCAAATGGGGTTGGGTGCCAGTTTGAACCACCCATTGGGTGCCTACAACAAGGTAGTCGGTGGACGCTATGTCACCACCGCCTATATGCCTCAAACCAACGTCACCTACTCCGACATGCCCAACCACGGTCTTGGGACTATCGAAGGCGACAACATATCGCGCCAACTCGACATTGCCCCCTTCTTTTGGGCGATGCACGCCGACCTAGGCTTTATATTCAACCTCAACAAGACCGCAGGCTTCTACCTAGGCATGTACGGCTACTATAGTCCCGCCAACATCAACCCCAATGCTGATAGAAACGGCGACCTATATACCAGCGTCAACACCTTTGCCTCCGACCGCGTAGACGAGGTGCACCCGCTAGAAGTGGGATTGAAAATCGGGCTTCGTTTCGGCTGTGGCAAAGATGTCGACTGGAAAGAGATAGCTGCTGCCGAAGCCGCTGCCGCCGCACAGGCCGAAGCCGAACGCCTCGCCGCCGAGCGTAAGGCAGAAGAGGAACGGCTCGCCGCCGAGCAACGCGCGCGCGAGGAGGCTGTGGCCCGTGCACGTGCCGAAGCCGAAGCTAAGGCTAAAGCCGCCGCCGACTCCATAGCCCGTGTGCATGCCGCCGAGCTGGCAAAAGCGCAAGCTCAGGCTGCCGCCGAAGCCGAAGCCCGCCAACGTGCCCAAGCACAGGCCGACTCACTATCACGTGCCCAAGCCGATGCCGAGGCTCGCGCCCGCGCCGAAGCTGAAGCCCGCGAACGTGCCGAAGCCGAAGCTCGCGCCCGTGCCAAGGCTGAACAACGCGTACGCGAAGAAGCCGCCTTCGTGGCAGGCTACAAGGACGTAGCCTATTTCGAAACCGGCAAGGACATCCCCATCTTTGGCGAACTGAACGAAGACTCGTGGGAAAACCTCAAAAACGTCATGTCGCGCTACCCCGAAATCACCGTCACCGTCACAGGCCACACCGACAACGTAGGCAAGCCTGCCAGCAACCAGGCGCTCTCGCAACGTCGCGCCGACAACATCAAGGCGATGCTAGTGAGTAAAGGCATCGACGGTAGCCGCATCCGCGCTATCGGCAAAGGCGACAAAGAACCCCTTGCCTCCAACAAGACAAAAGAAGGCCGTGCCAAAAACCGCCGCATCGAAATCACCATCGGCAAATGATTGACAAAATGTTGATACGTTGATACGACTTTCTCAAAACATATCAACGTATCAACTTATCAACAATTTACTTAACTTCCCTTTTAACTCCCCCTTTTACTTTCTAATTACATATTAATAGAACCCACCTTTATTATTCTTCGGTTTTGGGGCACAGCTCGGAATAGAGCTGATAGAAATCGGCAATAATTTTGTCGGGTGTGAATTGCTGGCGTTGCTGATGCCCTTTGGCTATCAACTCGGCACGCAGCTGTGGGTCGGTGATGACTCGCTGGAGCTGTTCGGCTATTTGGTGCGGGTTGTTGGGGTCGGCATAGAGGGCGGCGTCGCCGCCAGCCTCGGGCATGGAGGAGATGTTGGAAGTCACCACCGGCACATCGCAGCACATCGACTCAAGGATAGGTATGCCGAAGCCTTCGAACTGCGACACGTATACGCTGGCGAGGGCGTTGGCATAAAGTGCTGGGAAATCGTCGAAATCGGCATTGGTAATGATATGCACACGGTCGTTGAGTTTCTTGCGACGGATTTCGGAGGTAAGGCTGTTGTAGTAGGTGCCGTGCGGACGCCCCACTATGACCAGATGTATGTCGGCAGGCAGCTCAAGAAGGGCCCGCACTGCCGCAATCTGGTTTTTGCGGTCCTCGATGGAGCCGACACAGACCACATACCTTTCGGGCAGGCCGTAAGTGTCGCGCACGGTGGCTTTGTCCTGCTCGCTGACGGGCTTCCAGAAGATGTCGTCGCACGACTGGTAGACTACCTTTATCTTGGCTTCGGGCACATGCATATACTTAATCAGGTCGTTCTTGGTCTGCTGGCTGATGGCCACCACCACGTCAGCTATGCGGCAGGCGTGGCGCTGCTTGATGCGGTGCGCCATACGGTCGAAGAGGGAGTAGTACTGCGGATAGCGCCACACGATAAGGTCGTGCATAGTGACCACCTTGCGGATAGAGCGGGGTATGCCGTGTGGCAGCTCGTGGCTGAGACCGTGGAAGAGGTCGACCTTGTCGCCCTTGAGATGGACTGTGACTCCCCAACGTCGCCACAGGTTAGGGAAATGCCTGTCAATGCCCGACGGCTGACGGGTGGAGATATTGGCAAAACCCGAGAAATAATTTTTATAATCGCCCGACATGTGGGGTGCATATAAGAAAGAATGCACCTCGTTGTGCCGCTGAGCCAGTCCGCATATTAGCATACGGCTGTAGTTGCCTAGGCCTGTTGTGTTCTGGAATGCGCGTTTGGCGTCGAAACCGATAACCATGTTTTATTTATTTGAAAGATTTTGCAAAAGTACGATTTTTTTTTGTATCTTTGCATTTTCAAACAAAAAAAAGATGGTAACACTATCAGCAGTCATCATCACCCACAACGAGGAACGCAATATAGAGCGATGTCTTGCATCGCTGCACGGCATTGCCTCAGAGATAATAGTGGTCGACTCGGGATCGACCGATGGCACCGAGGCGATATGCCGAAAGCATGGCGCACTTTTTGAGCATCA
This sequence comes from Bacteroidales bacterium, assembly GCA_017509045.1. GTDB lineage: Bacteria > Bacteroidota > Bacteroidia > Bacteroidales > P3 > Colimorpha. The sequence continues at coordinate 53,123 of JAFWQP010000035.1, read as the reverse complement.
CGACTGGGAGGGATTCGCCATGCAGAAGAATTATGCCGAAACACTGGCCACTGGCGACTGGGTGCTAAGCCTAGATGCCGACGAGGCGATAGGCGATAGGTTGCGAGCCAGCCTGCTGCATCTCCTATCGGGCAATGCGTGCGAGGGGGTTGTGTATAGCATGAACCGCCTTACTAACTATTGTGGCCACTGGATACGCCATTGTGGCTGGTATCCCGACACCAAGGTGCGGCTGTGGCAACGTGGAACAACCCATTGGGAAGGCGATGTGCATGAGCAGCTTGTTTATTCCCGACCCATGAAAACCATAAGACTGAAAGGCGACCTGCTCCACTACTCATACTATTCGCTTGACGAGTTTGCCAATAGACAGAGATACTACTACCAACTAGCGGCACAAGAAGCCTACGAGAAAGGCAGGCACTGTGGGCGATTGGCACTATGGCTGCGACCCTTGTGGCGTTTTGTGCGCGACTACCTGCTACGCGGCGGTTTCCTCGACGGAGAGGCGGGCTACACCGTCTGCCGCATGAACGCTCACTATACCTTTATGAAATATGCAACACTGAGAGAAATCATGAAAAAAAACTTAAATTGAAAATTGGCTGCCGCACCTGGACAATTCTCAATTTGATAAGTTCTCGATTATAACAACTCCATTATGCCAGAAATAAACGAAAACAATCGTCATCTGTTTGACAAGTACACTCTAGAGGAGAAGATGCGGCTTTATGAGGCTGCCGCAGAACTATTTTCTGAGAACAAACGGCAGCTCTTCGACCGTTTGGTATTGAACCGCACACGCCATATCTGTGTGGTGCTAGAGGATATATTCCAATCGCACAATGCCAGTGCGGTACTTCGCAGTTGCGACTGCTTCGGAGTACAAGATGTCCACGTGGTGGAGAACCGCAACCACTACGCTCCCAACTCGGATGTGTCGATGGGGTCGGACAAATGGGTGGACTACTACAAGCACCCCAACATTCTACAGACCTACGACGAGCTGCACGCCCGAGGCTATCGGGTCATCGCCACCCTGCCGCATGAGAACGACACCATGATTACCGACCTGGACATCTCGCAACCGATAGCCCTCGTTTTCGGCACCGAGCTTACCGGTCTCACACAAGAGGCCATCGACCACGCCGACGGCTACGTGAAGGTGCCGATGTACGGTTTTACAGAAAGTTTCAATATCTCCGTCTGTGCCGCCCTATCGCTCTTCTGCCTCACCGAACGTATGCGCGCCGCCGGTAATATCCACTGGCAGCTCAGCGACGAAGAGCAAGCGACCCTCAAACTCTACTGGGCAATGCAGGTAATCCACGACGGAAGGCGAGTTATGGAGCACCTGATGGAAGTAAGACGTAAGAACTAAGAACTAAGAAGTGTAGACGGCTGCTACCTCTTAGTTCTTACTTCAAAAAACTACTCTTCCGGAGCGAACATGGGATCCCATGCGGGGAGCATGATGGGTTTCTGGTCCATCATGGCACGGATGTTGGCGGGAATATATTTTTCTTCCAGCACCACACGGAACATGTACTCGTTGAACCAATCGTTGGTCATAATCAAGAAGCCTTGATAACCATAACTGCTGCCCCAGCTGTTTTCCACCATCCACTTCAGGGGCTTGCCGTCCTTGTCGAGGTCGACGGCACAGAGTGTCATGGCGTGGCTGCTGCCGCTGGCGAAGGTACTTACGCGCTGCTTCTTGTCCATGCCGAAGGTAGTGCCGAAGAGCGAGGCATAGTCGTAGTTGTTCACATCCATAAAGCCCTTGTCGCGGTTGAGATATTTGCCCACGTCGCAGCTGAAATACATCATGGTGCTGTCCTTGATGGAGGCGATGCACATGGGCGCGATGTCGTCCATGGGCAAGTTGAGGTAACGCCAATTCTGACCGTCGTAGACGTGGCGGTCGTACTGTATCTCGTAAACCTTGTAGTACTCGCGGGTGGGGTCGTTCATCACCATGTAGTATTTGGAGAAGTCGGTCTTGGCATACTTTTCGTAAAACGACTTGGGGGTGTAGCTCTCGGTGGCAACAATTTCGCCCTTGGCATTCTTCTGCTGCCAGGTGAACTGTGCGGGAGGCTCGCCCATGGTGAGTGCCAGCATACGGTAGATGGTGCCCAGCATCTCTGTTTTCTTGGCTTGCAACCGCTCAGGGGTCATGCCCTTTTGTGCAGCCATCTCGCGCAGCAGCAGTGCGTCTTCGCGCAGCTTGAGTGCAAGCAGGCTGCCGATGCTTGATGTATTGTTGGTGTTGAAGGTTTCGGGCATCACCTCAGCAGGCACTAGGCCGTACTTGTCAATCAAGTTGGCCACACCGGTAAACTGGCCGCCGTCGCCAATGGGGTTTTTGAAAAGCCATTCCACCTCCTTGTTGTCCATAGGCAGCTTGTAGGTGTCGATAATGGCTTGCAGGAAGAGGTTCGCCTTCTCCAGCTGGTCGTAGAAGAAGAGGTAAGCCTGCGAGAACTGGAAGTCGGCAGGCAGCCCGTACTGGCGGATGGCTTTGTTGCGCAACACATTCATGCCGGTGAACATCCAGCAGCGGCCGCTCGACTTCTGGTCGGTAATGGCCTTACTCTCCACCTTGTTGGAGAAATGAGAGTCGAACGCCGTGGCATTCTCATAGTTCAGTGCCAGCTTGGCGGGACTGTTAGTGACAAGGATGTTGCGCAAAGCCTTGTCGCTGGCTGTGCCAGTATAGCTTTTCTTCATCTGCTGCATCATCTCGGTAGTGATGCCGCCTGTGGGTGCTACGATGTTTTTTGTCGACTTCTTCTGGGCCGTGGCACCGCCACAAATCAGCAAGGCGACCAATGCGATTGTAAAATACTTTGCTTTCATTATGTTGATAGGTTTAATAGATTTCGCAACTTAAAATGGAATGTGTTAACGTGTGAATGTGTAAATGTGTAAATCGATTAACGAATTAACACATTAACGAATTAACGAACTTTCAACTTTCAACTTTCAATTTATCCCCAGTGCTTCGACCACCGCTGCTTCAATGTCGTCGCCACGCAGACCGCGCTTGAGAATGATACCGTGCTTGTCTAGCAGCAGTATCATGGGGATGCCAGTGATGCCATACTGCTCGGTGGCAGTGCCTTCAGTGTCTATCAGCTGAGGGTAGGCTATACCTAGTTTTTGCACAGCCTCCTTATGGTTATCCACTTCGTCCCACACGTCCACGCCAATGATGTTCAGTCCTTTTTCGTGATATTCTGCATACAGGCGGTTGAGGTTGTCGTTAATCTCCTGACGGCAGGGGCTACACCACGATGCCCAGAAGTCGACCAACGTGACATAGTTGGTGTCTATGAGCTGGCTCAGCTTCGACGGCTTGCCTGTGGCGAAATCGATACCCTGCAGGTCGGTGTAGGGTTTACCCTCGGAAGTGTTGGCAAGGTAGAAGAGCTGTTTCCGTGCCACACGGAGGGGTTCGTAATCCGCCACTGCGGGCGAAGCATGGCTCATCAGATAGTCGAGGCTGTCGTAGGTGATGCCGTCATGGTTTACAATCATCATCAAAGCATAGGCACCCAGTATGTTGTCGCTATTGCCCTTGAAGGTCTTGCGTGAGATGTCGAGCATGTGAGCCGCATAGCCGCTGTCGGCTTTACGGTAGGCAGCCACGGCGGCGGCCTGCTCATCGGGAGTCTCGGCGCTGTAGTAGTCTTTCAAACGTTCTTCCAACAGGTTGTTCCATTCCACCGTAGTGGGATTGCCGGTATAGGTGGCGTAGAAAAGGTCGTTGAGTGGTGTGCCGGAAAGCGAGTCGCTGACCATGTCGATAAATATCTTGCCGCCCTCGAGCACCAGAGTGCCGTCACAGGTGAGACCCGACTTCTGCGACACAGCGAAGAGGTGACCCATCAGCTGTTTTTCGAGGGTACCCTTAAACTGGAATTTGCCGTTTTTGACCACGGTCGAGTCGAGTGTATCCTTTGTGCCAGTTATGCCCAGATATATGGGGCAACCCTCAAATTCGCTCATAGCAATTGAGCCATTGATGGTAAAAACGTTTTTGTCGTCCTTGCACGACACCCACAGCGTAGCCATTATTGCTGTGATTAAAAGAAAGATAATCTTTTTCATAACAAATGAAATGCAATTGATTCAATTTGCAAAGATACAGATAAAATTTGAATTGAAAGTTGAAAATTGAAAACTTATTAAAGGTCACCTCCAATTATTAATTCTGAACACAAATTACACTAATCAGACGAATTATTAATCATGCTATTCGTGTCATTCGTGTTCGTTTCTTCGCCACAGACGTTTTCTCGCCTCGGCATAGTGCAAACACTGTGTGATTTGCCCTCTGCTCTCAGCTTATCAAAAACGTTAGTTTCTTCAAAACTGACGTTCTCTCGCCTCGGCATAGTGCAAACACTGCGTGATTTGCCCTCTGCACTCGGCTTATCGAGAACGTTCATCAGAAAATGAATAATTAATAGTTGTCTAAAACCCAATTTGTCATTATCTGCGTGAGTTCGGGACATCGATTGCAAGATACGAAATTTCTTGTGATTGACTTCTCTTTTACTGATAAAGTCATTAACAAAGTTATCCCGAACTCACATAGAGGTTTCATCCACCGAGTCTTAAGGAAATCCAATAAGCAAATATGTCAAAGACCTCTTGTTTGTGCCGTGTCTCTGCTGCCGCATTGCCATGTGTTTTTCTTCGCCTCCGGAAGCGAAGCCAGAGCGAACCCAGAGCGAAGGCAGAGCGAAGGCACTCCGGGAAATCGAGGACGGAATTGGCCATCTCTCGTCCGTTTCCAAATGCAAAGATAGCGCGGAATAACGACATGGCAAACTTTTTCGAGCGAAAAATGTCACTTTTCCCACTTTTTAAAAAAAAAGGCTCTCTTTGGTGGCAAAAGAGGCTCTCTTGAGTCAAAAAAGGAGTAAAAGGGCTAGGCAGCAGAAAACCGATTTTATGCCTGATGAGTTCGGCATAAAAACAAATGCATCACCTGTTCATAACACGACTTTGCCAACAATAAGAGAAATAACTGATATTTAACGCAATAAAAATAAACTCACGTAGAGATGTTACAAGCAAATGTGACATCTCAAGCATTCATTATTTACAAGTTTATAATAATCAACGATTTGCAAGAAAGTCACAAGTCACATGCAATGATTTTTGGATCTTGAATACCTCCTATAATAATAATATAATAATAATAAATTATTATAGACCCATCCCCGATAACAAAAGCATATGCATGTGACATGTGACTTTTGTGACTTTCGTTTTGTATCACTATTAATCAACGAATTGTGTTTCGGGTTTATTCGTTTCCCCTATTTTCTCGATGCTTTTTGAATACTTTTTTACCATAATTGAGGAGTAAATCTCGTATATTATCCCGAACTCACGTAAGGATTGGCTGCCGCGTTCATAATATTCAAACGTTGCATAAGGCGAGAGCAGAGATAGCTTGCTCACTTTGCCGAGCCAAGCAACGTCACGGAGTAACAATCAAGCAACCAATAATTCAAGCAATCATTTTGTTTTTTCAATTCTCAATGTTAATCGGCTCCTACCATCCATTGTCACCGAAGAGGCTGCCGCCTTCGTACCACTTTTCTTGGTTTTGGGCGTTGTAAAGGTCGTTGTCGACTACGCTATGAGAGAGTTTGACAAAGGAGTCGAAGCCTTGCTCAACTTTGAAATCTACCACACGCACCGTGGGGATGGTATATTGTTTCTTGGTATTCATGATTCGGGCAAATTGAAAAAGGAACTATGAAGTGGGGCATCTTAAATAATCATTGTTGGGACGGTGTAAAGGGTGTTGCGGTGAATGGTGCCGACGGGGGTGATGGGCTTGGTCTTGGAGAATAGTTCTGTGCCGTCGGAGGCATAGCCGATAACGGTGATGCGACGGACGTCGCTGATGGTGACGGGCACACAGAAGGTGATGCCAGAGGCGGTGACAGATACGCCTTGGCTGCCACCAGACTGCATGTTGAGCAGCATCTCGCTAGCGTACTTGACATCGCGGTCGCCATCGATACCACCCACCACGCCAGATGGGAGCGAGGGACTCTCCACAGCCCAGCGGACAGTGTAGCTGACTCCGTCTATAGTAACGGGGGCGATGGCCGCTGTGCCGTAAGTTGTCACCTTGACCGTTGCCACAGTAACAGGTGTTTGTGCTTGCAGGGTGAGCATCAACCCACCCGTGAGGTGTCGAAACATCAGCTGGTTGCTGCCCCCAGTGGCGGTAGCTGCCATGGGGAAGATAATGTCGTGGCCTCCGTCGTGGAAGTTGACGGCAAGGCTGTTGAGGGTTATCGTGGCACCCGAGCCGTTGGCATTATTGACCACAATATTGTTGCCACCCGTGGTGGTGGCGGGGTAGACGGCATACATGGTTTCGGTGAGCGGTGCGACACCATCGAGGTAGAAACCGTTGGCACCCGAGGCAATGGTGTAAGGAACACCGTTGAGGTTGACCGCCTCGCCCGTATTCCAAGTGGCACCATTGACGTCGGCAGGGTTGACAAACACTTTGCTGCCACCCATCGACTCGGCAAAGATGCGGACGTAGCGGCTCTCCCGTTCGCAACCTACAGCCAGCGTGGTCAGCAATAAGGCTATGGAGATAATCTTGGTTGTTTTCATTATTATAGATTTGTTGATAAGTTGATACATTGATAAGTTGATATGTTTATACGTTGATAGGTTGATAGGTATATGCTATTCGTCACAGTAAACTCTAAACGTTAAACAGTAAACTCTAAACTATTTTCACAATACTATTTTCTGAGTCTTTCCATCAAGGCGGAGTATGTATACACCTACTCCGGGAAATATTTGGGTGTCGAAGGTCGAAGGTTGTTTTCCACTCCCAATTTCTTGGATGAAGAGGAGCCTGCCCATGACATCGAAGACTTGGAGTGTGCCGCTGCCTTGGACAACGACACTGCCTGCACTCACGTAGGCGAAGGGTGAGTCAGAGCCTTCGGGCATCAGCCTGACGGTGAAGCGGTCGGCATCGCTGCCCGTGAGACGGAAGGAGTAGGAGTTTTCGCGCAGCAGGTCGATGTCGTTGCCAGTTAGGTTGTCGATGAGATGTAGATATTTCATAGAGCCTGTCGGACTGACCAACAGGGAGTATTCGCCAATGCCATAAGCACTGAGCGAGAACGACTGGGTGCCCACGTTCAATGTTTTTACGGCATAGTCGCCAATGCTCAGTCTAGGCGACGAGGCATTGAGGTGCGCCATCTTAGGCAGCTGTTCACCGTCGGCGAGGAGAGCAAACGCCATGTCCTCGTAGTTGCCGCCCGCGAGGGTGAAGGCTATAGCCTTAACTTTATCGCTTTTGGCAGCAGGGGTGGACAGCGCATCGGCGAAGGCGAGTGTGCTGGCAGTGCCAGTATGAACTATGGCGGCTTGCCCAACGGCGAGGGTACCGCTGTTGTGTGCAAGCCATGTGCCGTTGGGCTGTAGAGTATAGTATGGTCTGTTGAGTGTGATGCTATGGGGATAGGGGTTACCTATGAGGTTGAAACCTTGTAACGCTTCGTCGGCACAGCTGGCAGTAAGGTCGACACTGTAGGAACCTGCGTTGGCGGGACCGATGAAACTGAGCAGGGATGCGGAGGCTCGACGATAAATGTACCCGCGACCGCGCTGCAGGATATCGAAGCCTGTGCCGCTCGTCTTTTGGTTAATCCAAGTGCCAGTAGATTCATCAAAGTAAAAAAGGTCGTAGCTGCCGCTAGTCATACCGATTACATGGGGTATAGATTGGTAGGTCTGCCCCTCGTCATGCATGGGTGAAGCAAGGGCATACCACCTGTCGGCAGCAATATTCAACACCACACCAGGTGTCACGGTGACGTCGGCAGCAGGCATGGTGAGCGAGTAGGCTCCGCCACTCACACTGACAGCAACGGTCTCTATCGGGTCGGTGCCGTCCTGAGTGGCAATGAGCGAGATATCGTAGCCTTCGGTGGGCTGATAGCCTAGCGTCACCACGGCACTGGCACGGCAGTAGTGCTCGCTGCCATGGCTATGACCCACCCCGGTTGTGGGGGTGATACCATCGGCGAGAGTCAGTTTGTACGCCTCCACGGCACCATCCGATGCAACCATATCGCATGGCCCCGATGTGTTGGCATCGCCACCGTAGCCTATGCCCGAAGTGATGGTACCGCTGGTGTATTGTAGCGAACAATTGTAATAATAGTTATCGCTGAGAGTGCCTGTGCTCGACCCTATCACAGCGCCCACGCCACTGCCACCGATGCTAGTCTGCACAACCACTTCCTTCACAAAGCAACCACTTACCGAGCCCTCATTGCTCCCCACTATGGCACCCACATTACTATTGCCCGCAAACGTGCTGTTGGCGACAGTGAGGTTGGTAACGATGCCGTATGTGCCCAGCATACCGAATACACCTTGGTAGCTTGAGCCGCCATCCGTGGCAATACTGCCTGCGGCGATGCCGCCGATGGTATTGCCGTAGCCGTCGAAGATGCCGTTGAACGCATGTGGATACATGCCTTCGGCATAGTTGCAGCCCACGGGAGTATAGTTGTTCGGCGTAGTGCCGTCATAAGCAATATCGTTGGCTAGGCGGAAATACTTGCCACTATAATCGATGCCGATATTCACATTCGATGCCAAGCGGTCCATCTCTACTGTGGTGGTAATGAGATATGGGTCGTCCGCCGTTCCACTACCCTGCCAACTAGGAACGACGAACCCTAAAGCGTTAATCTTACCGTTGCCGAAATGGGAAGCGTTGGCACCTGTTGTAGTATAGGTATCGTGGATGGCGGTACTACGCATGATATTCTTCACATCGCTCACTGTCAAATCGATGTTATGCGCCCTAGCCTGTTGCAGCCAGAGAGCCACTATGCCCGCCGCCACTGGCGTAGCCATCGAAGTACCCTGCATCATGGCGTAGGGATTATCGGTGCTGTTTACCACTAGAAGGTTTCTTCGGCTGTCGCTATAGTAACTATTGTCACCTGTATGGTAGTGATTCACGCCTGCCGCCAAATATGCACCAGGGGCAGTAATCCAAGGATACTGCTCCCCTGTAGGGCTTGCTCCAGAGGTGGAATAGCTCGATGATGGGGCTATATCACCCATGGTGAGCGCATTAGCGGTCCATCCACCTCCCAGATAATCAGTATAATGGTTTTTTGAAACATACGACCCCACAGAAATCACATTGTCAATGGTTGCCTCATCACTGACGCACATATCGTCCGTACCTGCCGTCCAAACATGGTTGGTGGTGGTGAGATGATTGGTTAGATAGCCACGGTTGCCGCCCCAAATATCAACCGCTACATTGGCAGTACTATTGTAAGGATACACCTCTATCGAGAGTGTATAGCCACTCCTACCATAATTGTTATTAACACTGACGTTTTGGGTAGTTAGACCACTGGGAGAGTATAGAACCACTTGAGCTCTATTTATGTCAACATAATTATAATACACCGCCAACATTCCGTCGTAGTAATCACTGAGGCCGTCGACAGTATCACATATATAATTATTATAGTCATCATATACAGGAATAAGAGGGAGTGGCAACTCCGTCTCAAGCACGCCTGTAGTTGAGTTAAGCACGTAGATTCTTACAGCCAAACGGCTAACACCTATAGTGCGAGCACACACATTTGCAATAACACCTTGATAGAAATAACCCCCATCGGTGTTGCTATAGGTATTGGAACGCACGATAGTACCTAACGGACTTGCCGCTGAAGCCATACCATACACATGGTATCCTCCACCCTCACCATCCTTGCTTTTATTTGCGAAGTTGCCTGTAGCAAAAAGTGCAATTCGGTTGGGGTGATCGTCGTTAAAACGGCTGACATAATCATCTGCCACATCGCCACTGCCATTATGTAATCCTAGTTGCGATCCCCAACTATTACTTACTACCACGGGCATATGCATCGAATCGGCATAGCCCACGATGGCTTCCACCGCATTACTTAAATAAACAGAGTTGAGACCTTTCACCCCAGCAAGATATAGGCTGGCACCAGGAGCAATCCCACCGTATGTGGCATCGGCGTGGTTGTTAGCGACCGTGACAGTACTACCATTAACAACCACAGACGAGCCACCCGCAGTAGTGGCGGTGTGTGTTCCATGATCACCTGAATTGTCATCGGTGGTAGGGGCTGTGGGAGAAACTTCAGTATAGTAACGTGCCGTGCTACCGTCATAGACGTACGCCCTAACAATGCGTGAGTTGCCTTCACTATCCTTAAAGGCAATATGCTGAAAGTCGATGCCATTATCAATAATCCCCAACAACACTCCACTACCGTCGTAGCCCTGTGCAAGGCCTTGACGGTCGGCTGCAACCGAGTGGATCAGCACATCACCCGCATGGGTTATTTGGCGTGCCACATCGGTCGATGGGGTCATCAACTCCGCCACATTGACACGCTGCACATTGTCCAATTCAGCCACATCCATCACACGGTCGACAGGTATAAGAGCTGTAAGCCGGCCACTCTCCTTAGAGACGCTCATCACTTTCACGCCCAACGCTTTGATTTCATCTATATTAGCAGCATCCACAAGACGAATAAAGGCAGAAATATAAGCTTTTCCGTCGATGGTGTCGGGCGCGGCAAAAAGCCGCTGAGGCGGTAGACCAGACCACTCCAATTTTTTTTCGTTAATGTAGTGGTCCTTGCCCAACCCCTCATACGACAGCCTGCCCGCCATTTCGTCAAGAAACATCTGTGTCGTAATCGACAGCTTGGCATTCACATCCCCTTGCACCTGAGCCATTGCCCCCTGCACAACGAAAGCTAATAGGAGATAAAAAAGAAGATACTTTTTGAACATATTGCTATTTTTTATTTACAAAACTAGAAAAGTAACTATTATATTGTACTAATAATTAATACATTAATGTATTTTAAGACCATTTTTAAGATTTTAAAACACTATTGCAAAGATACAGATTATTTTTGAATTTGAGTTGGAAAATATGAATTGACAAATGAACTCGGAAGTCAATTATCATTTAATTCTCTTGCATTAACAATGCTACTTAACACTACTTCTACACCAAAAGAGCGTTGAAGTAGCGTTGAAATACCGTTGAAGTACCGTTGAACTGAATAAGATTAAGGAAGTCCAATGGGCTCACGTCAGGGAGGAGATAAGTGGGTGAACGATGGCAGAAAGGCAAGGCAGCTATTGTTAATTTTTCGTCATTTGGGGTGTTTTTCTTTTTATTTGAAAAAAAGATTGTATCTTTGCATAATTTTTTAACGCTTTTGCAATAACACAATTTACTAATTATGTATACAGATACCTCAAAGTTTATCGGCGAAGGGCTCACGTACGACGATGTGCTGCTCGTTCCCTCCTATTCTGAAATTATTCCGCGCGAAGTGACGGTGGAAACCCGTTTTTCGCGCCACATCAGTCTGAATATGCCGCTGGTGTCGGCAGCCATGGACACCGTGACCGAGGCCGCCATGGCCATAGGCATGGCTCAGGAGGGCGGCATAGGGGTGCTGCACAAAAACATGTCGATAGAACAGCAGGCCAACGAGGTGCGCAAGGTGAAACGTGCCGAAAACGGAATGATTGTCGACCCCGTGACGCTGACCAAGGACGCCCTGGTGAAGGATGCCCTGCGGGTGATGAACGAATACGGCATCGGCGGCATACCCATAGTGGACGAGAACCGTATGCTGATAGGCATGGTGACCAACCGCGACCTGCGTTTTGAGCGCAATATGGAACGTCCCCTGTCGGAGATTATGATCACCAAACTGATCACCACCCATGTGGGCACCACGTTTGCCGAGGCCACCGATATCCTGCAACAGCACAAGATTGAGAAGTTGCCCGTGGTGAACGAGAATGGCCAGTTTATGGGTCTTATCACCTACCGCGACATCATGAAGACCAAAGAGCGCCCGCTGGCTTGCAAGGACAGCAATGGCCGCCTCTGCGTGGCGGCAGGCGTAGGTATCACCCCCGACATGATGGACCGCGTGGACGCGCTGGTGAAGGCAGGTGCTGACGCCATCGTTATCGACACCGCCCACGGCCATAGCAGCAACGTGGTGAAAGCTCTGCGCGCCGTGAAGGAGAAGTATACCAATATCGACGTGGTGGTGGGCAATATCGCCACCGGCGAGGCTGCCCTGATGCTGGCAGAGGCAGGTGCCGACGCCATCAAGGTGGGCATCGGCCCCGGCAGCATCTGCTCCACCCGCATCGTGGCAGGCATCGGCGTGCCTCAGCTGACGGCAGTGTGCGAATGCGTGGGCGCATTGAAGCAGCACGGTTTTGACGTACCTATCATTGCCGACGGCGGCATACGCTACAGCGGCGACATCGTGAAGGCTCTGGCAGCAGGTGCCAGCACTGTGATGGTGGGTTCGTTGGTGGCAGGCACCGAAGAAGCCCCTGGCGAGACCATCATTTTCGAGGGCCGCAAATTCAAGTCGTACCGAGGCATGGGCTCGCTGGAAGCCATGCAGAGCGGCTCGAAGGACCGCTATTTCCAAGACAAGGAGACCGACGTGAAGAAGCTGGTGCCCGAAGGTGTGGTGGGACGAGTACCCTACAAGGGCTCGCTGAGCGAGGTGCTGTACCAAATGGTTGGCGGACTGAAGGCGGGCATGGGCTATACCGGCTCGCGCAACATCGCCGCCCTACAGCAGGCCAAGTTTATCCGCATCACCGCAGCCGGCCGCACCGAGAGTCATCCCCACGATATAGCCATCACTCGCGAAGCACCCAACTACTCGAGATAAAAGAACAAAGTCGGACTAATCTGACTAGTCCGGCTAGTCTGAGTAAATAAAAAAACAATCCAACTTCTATGATGAAGAAATTTTTCACTCTGCTGTTGATGACAGCCACTCTGATGGGAGCCGTGGCTCAGAACGCCAACGACCCTGTCATTTTCCAGATTAATGGGAAGAACATATATAAGTCGCAGTTTATGAAGGATTTTCTCCAAGCCATGGGGAAAGACCCTCATGCCGCCCCCACAGCATGCACCTACGAGAAACGAAAGGCACTGGAGGACTATGTGCAGCTATATGTTAACTACCAGACCAAACTAGCTGATGCCTACGCGCTTGGCTACGACACACTCACATCGCTCAATCAAGAGCTGGCCACCTACCGCAAGGAGTTGGCCGCCCCCTACCTGATTGACTCTGCCACGCTGCAACAGCTGCTGCGCGAAGCCTACGAGCGCAACCACTACGTGCTGCATGCAGCACATATTCTTGTGCCTTGTGGCGAAACAGCACAGCCTGCCGACACACTCAAAGCCTATCAGCACGCCATGGAGATATACCAAGAGGCATTGCAGACCAAGAATTTCTACGAAGTGGCACAGAAAGAAATGCGCAACCAACGTCTGAACGACCGCGACCCGCTGGAGCGCGAGAAAGCTAACGACTTGAACCCCATGGAGGGCGACTTGGGCTGTTTCACTGTATTCGACATGATCTATGCCTTCGAATCGGCAGCATACGCACTGAAGCCGGGCGAAGTGTCGAAGCCCGTACACTCACGCTATGGCTACCATATCATCAAACTGTTTGACAAATATGAGTACTACGGCAAGGCTCAGATGGCACACATTTGGATTTCGGACAACACCCCAAAGGCTCAAGGCAAAATAATGGATGCCTACCGCCAACTGAAAGAAGGCACGGATTTTGGCATTGTGGCACGAGACTATAGCGAGGACCACACCACCTCCAACATGGGCGGCATGATGCCCGAACTGGCACCCAACCAACTGCCCTACGCATACGTAGAGGCTGTGGCGAAGGGCTTGAAGACTGGGGAATACTCCGAGCCGTTCCATACCCGTTTCGGCTGGCACATTGTGAAACTGATTAAGCAGGAAACCATGCCCAGCATGGAGAGCCTGATTCCCTACTACCGCTCACGCATGACCCGCGGCGAGCGCAGCACCAAGCCCCAAAAGATGTTCATCGACCAGTGCAAGCAGAAGTATGGCTTCACAGACTACACACAGGTGGTCACTTCCAAGAAGAAAGCTAAGAAGGTAACCTACGCCGCCAGCCTCGCTGCGGTACGTGCTGTTGTCACCGACTCTATCTTCGCCGCCAAGTTCAATTACAATCCCGAAGACATCACCGACATGCGCCCGCTGTTCAAGATTGGCGACCAGGAGTACGACTCGCGCCAGTTTGCCCGTTTTATGTATAAGACCAAGAAACTGCATCGCATCTGCGACCTCGACCAGTTTGTTGCCAGCCGCTACCAAGACTTTATCAATGCCATGGTGCTCGAGTATGCCGACAAGCATCTGGAACAGGACAACCCCGACTTTGGCGCATTGGTGGATGAATACCGCCACGGACTGATGATATTCACCTACAACGACCATATGGTGTGGTCGAAGGCCATCAAGGACACGCTGGGATTCGATGCCTTCTATCGCACTGCAAGCTTGACACACAATTACAACGACACCAACGATGCAGTCTACTTCTGGAACCAACGGGCGAGGACATACGTCTACACAGTGCCCGACCAAACGGTGTTGCCGCCCAGCAAAGCTCAGAAGGTGGTGGACAAAGGTATCAAGAAAGGCTGGAACAGTGTGAAGATGGTTGCCGAGCTAAACAAGAAAGCCAAACGCGACGACTTTGTGTCGTCGGAACTAATGCTGCTCGAAGAAGGCAATCAGACAGAGCTGAGCTCGAACGAATGGCATTTGGGATCATTCGCCCATGTGACAGACTCGAGCTACAAAATATTTGTGGTGGAGAAAATATTGCCTCCCGAACTCAAGAGTCGTGACGAAGCACGTGGATACTACCTGAACGACTACCAAAACTACCTCGAGGAACAGAACAACATAGCCCTGCGGAAGAAATACAATGTTATCATCCACCAGGACGTGATAGACGAGATTACTTATTAATTGAAAGTTTGAATTCGTTAATGCGTTAATTCGCTAATTCGTAAATCAAATGAATTCGTTAATTCGTAAACGTGTTAATTCGTAAATCATTGATGCGCCAAGGACTAACACATTAACACATTCACACGTTAACACATTCAAAAAAGACTAACACATTCACACGTTAACACATTCATATCAACGTAAATAGAATGAAGAAGTTAATTCTTATCACAGCCACACTGCTGGCAGGTCTGACGGCAACGGCGCAGGACAGGCAGATAGTGGACGGCATAGTAGCAGTGGTGGGACAAACCATCATCAAAAACTCCGATGTGGAACAAGCCTACGCCCAGATACGCCTCCGCAAAGGCATGGAGAATGCAAAGATTGAACGTTGTGCCTTGCTAGAGAACATGCTAATCAGCAAATTACTAGTGCATAAAGGCATGGTGGACAGTGTGGAGGTGAAGAACGAGCAGGTGGAGGAGCAGGTGGAATACTACCTTGATATGGCTGTGGCTCAAGCTGGCGGTAAAGAAAAACTGCGCAACCTGTTTCACGCCAGCTATGACGAGCTGCACGACCAATATTTCGATATTTTGTACGAGCGGATGCTCAGCCAAAAGGTGGAATACGATTTGACAGGTAATATCAAGGTGACCCCCGCCGAGGTGACAGAGTATTTTGCCAAATACACGGCCGACAGCCTGCCAGAGATTCCCACACAGTACGAAGTGTCGGAGATAGTGATTGAGCCGACCATCAGCGAAGCTGAACGCGAACGGGTGCGCAGCGAACTGGCAGAGCTTCGTGAGCGCATTTTGAAAGGCGACAATTTTGCCATGCTTGCTCGTCTCTATTCGCAAGACCCCGGCTCTGCATCCAAAGGCGGTGAGTTGGGTTTCTTCGGACGCGACAAGATGGTGAGCGAGTTTGAAGCCGCCGCCTTCGCACTGAAACCTGGCGAGGTGTCGCCCATTGTAGAAACACAATTTGGATTTCATATTATCCAATTGATCGAACGTCGCGGCAACACAGTCAATGCCCGCCATATACTGATGCAGCCAAAGACTTCGCCCGACGACTTATTGCGCGCCCGCGTGACACTCGACAGCCTGGCTCAGGAAATACGCCAAGGACATGCCACCTTCGAAGAGGTTGCACGCAAGTATTCCAACGGAGTGAGCCGAGAGCAGGGAGGAGCAGTGACCAACCCGTCGACAGGCAACAGCCGTTTCGACAAAGAGACCTTTAGCCAATTGTATCCTGGCATCAGCATTGCGGCTATGGACGAGGGCGAGATATCAAACGCTACGCCCATCACCACAACCGAGAACAAGAGCGCCTACTGCATCGTAAAGGTGACTAAGCGGATTGCCGCCCACAAGGCAAACCTTACCGACGACTACGACCGTATCAGCAACGCCGCCTTAGAGGCTGCTAAGAACCAAAAAATTGTCGACTGGTGCAACCGCATGGTGAAGACCACCTATGTGCGCATAGCAGACGACTACAAAGACTGCCCTAACTTCAAAGTGAATTGGCCGAGATAAAGCTAAACAATCAAACGATGACTGACAGCGAACTTTTAAACTCTTTCGTAGAACAACACCACCGTCTCAAACAGGAGGTGGGCAAGGTGATTGTGGGACAAGATAAGGCAGTGGACAGCCTATTGCTTTCAATCTTCACCGGTGGGCACTGCCTGTTGGTAGGTGTTCCAGGACTGGCTAAAACACTTATGGTTAACACTCTTGCCCATGCCCTTGGTCTTTCGTTCAACCGCATCCAGTTCACGCCTGACCTAATGCCATCCGACATCACAGGCTCCGAGATACTAGACGAAAATCGCCACTTCCAATTCATCAAAGGTCCCGTGTTTGCCAACATCGTCCTTGCCGACGAAATCAACCGCACACCACCCAAGACTCAGGCCGCCTTGCTGGAAGCCATGCAGGAGAAGTCGGTCACCGTGTCGGGCAAGAGCTATCGGCTGGAAGCCCCTTTCTTTGTGCTTGCCACACAAAATCCCATCGAGCAGGAAGGCACCTATCCCCTACCCGAAGCCCAACTGGACCGCTTTATGCTGAACATCCGCATCGATTACCCAACCTTTCAGGAAGAGGTGGCAATCGTTAAAGGTACTACTGTTGATACCACACAGCAGGTGGAGGTGGTGATGTCGGCCGAGGAGATTCTGACATACCAGAGTGTCATACGCCGTATGCCTGTGCCAGACAATGTGTGCGAGTATGCCGTTCACCTTGCATCATCTACCCGTCCCAGCACCAACACTGTAACCCACCAGACCTCCTTACCCCTTGCCAGCGGGCTTGCAACCAAATATCTCTCTTGGGGAGCAGGACCACGCGCGTCACAATACCTAGTGATGGGTGCCAAGACTCACGCCGCCATGCAGGGCAAATACTCGCCCGACATCGAGGATGTGAATGCCGTGGCCATAGAGGTGCTGCGCCACCGCGTGGTACGCAACTACTATGCCGAAGCCGAGGGCATCAGCACCGAAGAGCTTATACGCCAAATCATTGATGAATGTGTAAACGTGTGAGCCGAAGGCCGCGAACACCGCTTAAAGAAGTTAATAAAGTGAGCAATGTGTTAATTCGTTAGTCCTTGGCACATCAAAGATTAACGAATTTACGAATTAACAAATTAACGAATTCAAATTTTCAATTTTTAATATTTAATTTGTTACGTTTGCAATTTGATATGAAACATATTATAGTTTTTAGTTTTTACCTTTGGGCCATGGTTGGTGTCTTCGCACAGACTTCGGGGCTGCATATCCCATCGGACAAGCCCATCAAACCTCGCGATTTAGCAAAAGCATGGACTAACCCTGAGGTTTTCTGCCTGCTGCTGCATTTCGACAATGGCGACAGCGCCTACCGTGAGGCCGACCTCGACCTGCTGGACTCTGCTTATCAGATTGCCTTCGACCGCAACAACCCACGACTCTACACTATGACCATAGAGGGTTATGGCAACAGGAACAATCAAAGTGTTATGAAAGCACGTGTCGAGTCGGTGTATCGCTACTTCGCCATGCGCGGGCATGAGACCATGCCCGTCCGTTTTGCATACAACCCCATTCATTGCAGCTGCCACGGCGACACAATGGAACTAATCCGTTTCGAGGTACCTACCGACAAAGAGGTTTACGACTGCGACTCGCTACCCCCAAGCCGTCTGCTGCTTGGCAAGGACATATCCCTACAGGGTACCGTGCTGGTCACTTTCCGCCACGACCCCATGGAATGTATCGGCGGCGAGAACGGTTGCTTTCTGCCCTCGCAGGATAGCAATATACGTGCCTACTACACCCAACTGATACTCAAAAAAGGCTCCATCTATGCCGTCTACAACACCAAGGACGAATGTCCTCCACCTGTGGAGCTGAGCATAGACGAGCATCTCGACCACCAACAGTTGGTGAACCGCTATTTTCTTGTGCCCCACCGTCGGCAGATTATCCTGCCGATAGGATATGTGGTGCTGCACTCCAGCTTCAACCGTAAGCCCGACGAGTGCCGCTATCTTACCGACTCAATCTACATTCGCTTTCCCGTCACAGAGGAGCAAGTGGAGGCAGGACTAAAAATCTTTGCCAAGAAATACACTGCCAAGGGCTATGAGTTCAAGTCAGTTCCCACCAAGAAAATTAAGGGCGGCCCCGTGCTGATGATTCAGGGAGCCCTCAACCCCACACAGTTCGACACCGTGTTCTTAGCCAAACGCATCGAGGTGGACGAGATAACGAAATACCTCTATCGTGCCGACTCACCCACAGAGCAGGGTGCCGTCACCATCAATGTCAAAGGTGAAGAACAATACTTCAAACCCTTCCGCACAAATGGTAAGGGACAATACGAATACAAAAAGAACTTTCGCGCCCTGCTGCGCATTGTCGAGGTCGAAGATGACGACCTAGAGTCATCGGCTGGCGACCGCTTCCGCAACGATGGGGACGAAGAAATAGAATAACTATGGCTTATCTGCAATCTGACGTAACAAAGGTTACAACCCACGTGTTGCAACGCATGAAGCAAAACGGCGAGAAAATCGCCATGCTAACAGCATACGACTACTCGATGGCAAAACTGCTCGATGCCACCAAAATCGACGTGGTACTGGTCGGCGACTCTGCCGCCAATGTCATGGAGGGATACGATACCACCTTGCCCATCACACTAGACGAGATGATAGTATACGCCTCCTCAGTCAAGCGTGCTATCAAGCGCGCCCTTGTAGTTGTCGACATGCCTTTCGGCACCTACCAAGGCAACTCCAAGCAGGCTCTCGCCTCCGCCATCCGCATCATGAAGGAGACCGGAGCCGACGCTGTGAAGCTCGAAGGTGGCGAGGAGGTACTGGAATCCATTTGTCGCATCCTCACAGCTGGCATCCCCGTGATGGGACATCTGGGGCTCACCCCACAAAGCATCAACAAGTTTGGCACCTATGTGGTGCGTGCCACACAGAAAGAAGAAGCCGACCGTCTTATCCACGATGCCCATGTGCTCGAAAAGGCTGGCTGTTTTGCCCTGGTGTTGGAGAAAATACCTGCCCAACTGGCATCGCAAGTCACACAGGACATCAAGATTCCCACCATTGGCATAGGAGCAGGCAGCGGCACCGACGGACAGGTGCTGGTGCTGCAAGACATGCTGGGCATCACCCAGCAGTTCAAGCCTCGCTATCTGCGCACCTACGGCACCTTTGGAGAAGACATCAGCAATGCCATACGCCAATATATTGGTGATGTCAAAAGTGGCAGCTTTCCCAACGAGAAGGAGCAATACTGATAAAAAAATGGTTTCTATTTAAGGTACTTCCGACAAACGCTTAAGCCGAGGTATCTGTCCGTATAGCACATTTGTGCAACTCTATACCTAGTCGGAAGATTAGGCAAGGGATGTTGTATTTCCTATATGTTCAGAGATGTGAAATGGGATTTGAATCTCGGTCTTTTGCATCGTTACTCGTAATGTTACTTTGGCACGGCAAAGAAAGTGGGCTTACTTTGCTCTCGCTTTTCGATAAGCCAAATGACCAAATCCAAGTTTGCTTGAGCTTTAGCGTTGTGTGAAAACGACTGTTACGAAGGAACCATCACATTAGGTTTAGTGTCATGCAAAATGTGTGAACTGTGAACTGTGAATTACTTATGTTTTTACTGCACTATAGATAATTACTAATTTAAATTATTAATTATTACAATAATAACATATTATACATCTATCAAAAAACCAAAATTCATCGCAATTCACAGTTCACAATTCACACTAGGACGTATATTGCTGTCTGACATTGTGTTTTCCTTACAATTTGTAAAATGAGGGTGAACAGTGGTCCCACACCAATTGTAATTGTCATCTTGTGCCACTATTTCACGAATTGTTCTGGGATATAGTTTGATATCTGACTATTTTCCACAAATCTACATTTCTTTCCTCGCCTCTGTGTTGTTTCCAAAAACCAAGGTAACAAGGTAACAAAGTAACGTTGCATAAGGTGAGAGCAGTGAGAGCTTGCTCGCTATGCCGAGCCAAGCAACGTCACGGAGTAACATTTTTAATGTATATATTTAAATGACAAGCATATAACTTTCGCAAAAATGTCACTTAAGACTGAAAGATGGTAACATTTCGTGGAGTGAGAGTTGATGTAAGAATCCGATAGAGAAACTCCGAAAAGACCCCTCGAAAAGGGCAAAATGTTACCTATTATCCATAAACAACGTTACTATATATTTAATTATCAGTTGGTAGAGATAAAAATGTTAACTTGTTACTTTGTTACCTGTAGGATAATGCAACATAGGATGCTGTGCTCTAACACCCATTTCTCTCTCAAGTGTACTAGTATTATCTTTTTTGACAACCTATAGATATCACATTTTTTTTGTCAAATCGAAGCGTTTTTGTGGCTATTTAGGGCAAAAAGTGCGTCACTCGTGCCCCATTTTTTTAGGTTTTTTCGAGGTTTTTTTGAAGGTTTATCCCTACAAACGGGGTAAAACGGCTCCTCAGAGGTGTTGAAAAGTGGTAAAAACAAGCGTTTCGGGAGACGCACAACGACTATGTAAAGTTGTAAAAGTAAGTACAAATAACAGATATTCAAAATATTAGATAAACTAAAACTATCGTGGTTGTCATTAATTGTCATTTGTCATTTTGTCATTAAGGATTGTGGGTTGTCATTTAAGCCCATATAAATATATAATTATTTCTTTATTAATACATTAGCTATTTTACCCCCATTTCCGAATTTCTTAATGACAAGATGACAAGATGACAATGGTGACAACAGTATGCCCCAATTTGCAATTACCATAGCCGGTTTCTATATTCCTTTTTTTTCAAAAGTGGCACCCTAATTTTTGTTCTTTTTGGTATAATTTTAGCAGACGGTTGCGTCCACTTTGGGTTCGTTCTGGGTTCGCTCTGCCTTCGCTCTGCCTTCGCTCTGCCTCCACCCCTATGAGTGGAGACAAAGAGTGTTCAAAATGGGATGAAATAGACTACAGCCTCACCTATCCATTTAGCGGATGAATCACATTTTTGTAATACTTTCTGAGTAGGAAAAAGGAAATTATTTTTTTCTAAAAGTGTCACCCTATTTTTGGGTTTTCTAGGTATAATAGAAATTGACGGTTGGCACACACGATGATTCCGCTCTGCCTTCGCTCTGCCTTCGCTCTGCCTTCGCTCCTACGGTGGAGGCAAAGTATATCCAAAACGGAATGAAACAGACCTCAACGTTGAATAAAGTGAGAGCAGAAAAAGCTTGCTCACTATGCCGAGCCAAACAACGTCACGAAGTAACATCACATATCAGTTTGTCAGATGAGCCGTAAAAATGAATAAGTAAGTCCTAAGGACTTACTTATTCATTTTGGCTTCAAAAAATCATTTTATAGAAGTCCTCAAAACAAAGAATTAAAAATAGAAAAGAATGCTTTTTCATTTCTTCACTTGAGGGTCGGAGGTGAAGCCGATGCCTAGCTTTTTGAATATCTTGCGGTCTACCTCACTGAGCATAACGGTGACATGTACCTGACAGTCTTTGAGCTGAGGGAGGGTCTGTAGTGTGGCAGCACATTTCTCATCCTTGAGGCTGAGCATGGAGAGGGCTACCAGCACCTCGTCGGTATGCAGACGCGGATTGTGGCCATGTAGCAGCTGTGTTTTGGTACGTTGGATGGGCTCGATATACTCCTGGGGTATCAATTTCACGCTGTGGTCAATTCCCGCCAGATATTTAGTAGCATTAAGCAGCAGTGCGGCACAGGGTCCCAACAGGTCGCTGCTGTGACCAGTGATAATGGTGCCATCCGCCAATTCGATAGCGGCGGCATGGGTACCTTCCTTCTCTTTGCGCTCACGGGCCGCGACAGTGGTGCGACGGTCGTCGGTGGTTATCCTCATCTGCTTCATCAGCAGTCGGATTCGATTCACCTCATCCTCCGCCTTCTTGCCTTCAACAAAGTCGCACAATGCGGCATAGTAGCGGCGTATGATTTCGTCCTTGGAGGCTTGTGCGCAGACGTCATCATCACAGATGCAAAAGCCTGCCATGTTCACACCCATATCGGTGGGCGACTTATAGGGGCTTTCGCCATAGATACCTTCGAAAATGGCGTTCAACACAGGGAATATCTCGATGTCGCGATTATAGTTGACGGTTGTTTTGCCATACGCCTCGAGATGGAAGGGGTCGATCATGTTCACATCATTGAGGTCGGCGGTGGCAGCCTCGTAGGCCACATTGACCGGATGCTTCAGCGGGATGCTCCAAATGGGGAAAGTCTCGAACTTGGCGTAGCCCGCCTTGATACCGCGCTGGTTTTCCTGATAGAGCTGACTGAGACAGACAGCCATCTTGCCGCTGCCGGGCCCCGGAGCTGTAACCACCACCAGCGGACGTGTGGTCTTGACATACTCGTTCTTGCCAAAGCCCTGGTCTGAGCAGATAAGGTCGACATTGGTAGGATAGCCTTCGATGATGTAATGGTAGTAGACACTGATGCCCAACCGTTCCAGCCGCTCGCGGAAAGCGATAGCACTCGCCTGCCCATTGTACTGGGTGATAACCACCGAGCTGACCATCAGCCCTCGGTTCATAAACTCGCCGCGCAGACGCAGCACATCCACATCGTAGGTGATGCCCAAGTCGCCGCGCACTTTGTTTTTCTCGATGTCGCGGGCACTGATGGCGATGACGATTTCAGCATCGTCGCGCAGCTGCATCAGCATCTTCAGTTTGCTGTCGGGTTCAAAACCAGGGAGGACACGACTGGCGTGGTAGTCGTCGAAAAGCTTACCGCCAAATTCTAAGTAAAGTTTGTTGCCAAATTGCGAAATTCGCTCTTTGATGTGTTCCGATTGTATCCGCAGATACTTCTCATTATCAAATCCGTGTTTCATATTCCTAATGTGTTGGAGTTATAAAATACGGGATTCAAAAATACAACTTTTTTTTAAAACGAAAGATTTTTTTCGCACAAAAGCGAAAAAAATCTTCCATTCCAAACTCAATCTGGGTCTCTAACGTACGACAAGCTTCTGCGAACAAACCCCTTTTGGCGATGTATAGGCGACGAAATACAGCCCTGCAGGGAATGTTGCAGTAGAGAGCGTACACTTCTGCCCATTCATCGCCTGACGGCATACCTCGCGACCCGTAGCATCCAATATTCGCAATTCGCCCTTGCCCGTTACACCTTGCAGACACACCTCTGTGGAGCCATGAGCTGGATTGGGCGACAATGAGAGCGTGGCTCCCTCAGAGCCGACAACCAACCCGTCATCATCAATATTCAGCCGTGCAGTATCCACCACAGCAAGGATATATTCGCCTATCTGTATCCCCGAGTTTTCCATGTAATATACTACACCAAGCATCGAGCTGCTATGTCCCACCGTTGCGCTCTTCCGCATCTTCCACGGGTGAGAAGCATCCTTGCGATAGAAAAGCCGGATGGAATCGCGACAACTAGTTCCTGTGTAAAAGTCGCCATCATTAACCCAATTGTTGTCGCCAAAATAGAACCGCGAGGTGGTGGTTAAATCCTGAGCCTTTGTACCATTGATAATCCACCGACGACTACTCCAACGCTTAATGCCGGCAGGCAACGGTTCGTCAGAGTCGCCGAATTGTAGTGTCACCTTCAATTGCGAAGGACTGGTAACATAGGTCGGACAGAAATCCATATTCACTGCTACACACTGCATTTGTGCTGTTGAGTTTATAACTATATCCTCAGTGACATTGGCGACAGCGGTTACGCCATAATAGTCTACAACAGCATAGTCGGGTACAAAGGGCAGTTGAAATTCGCCTTGAGCATAGTGCCCATTGCTGACCACATCGCGTGTGACACTGTCACCTGCATTAGAGAAAAATGTGATTGGCACACGTGCCTGAGTATTATATTCGGATGCACCCCACAACAACTGGCTCAGCCATACGTTGGTAGTGCCTCCAACCGTCTGCATCGAATCGATATGGTAACTTGCAAAGCCTGGCGAAAAGATATGGAAATTGTAGAAGTCAGTAAGGTCTACACCACTATATAGGCTCATCGAGTCGCGCAACTGATAGCTATCCATATTGGTGAAAGCATTCCGACTGAAAAGGGTCTGCAGCATTCCGAAGAATGTCGAGTCGCCCAGCAGGTGGCGCAATTCGTGAAACACCATGGCACCTTTGTAATAGGTGGTATGCATAAAAGAATACTGGTTCGGCATGCCGCATAGTGGATGAAAACCACCTTCTTCTTTGGGCACTTGCGACACAACCCGTAGCTTATGATATGGCAAAATATCGTAGCGGTCGTAAGTCTTGCCCACCCCTATTTGGTCTGCAAACGTCGCGCCGCCTTCGTTGAACCACATGTCGCGCAGATTGTCGCACGTTATCAAGTTGCCAAACCATTGGTGGGCAAACTCATGGTCTATCAGGTAGTCCATCCTCCAAAAACGTGTCGACACCTCAGAATGAACGCAGATATTGTTCACATGTTCCATCCCCACATTTTCGCCTCCGGCACTAAAACCAATACCGCCCCAGCGATAGGGGCCAAACCACCGCTCAAACCGAGTCAGCGTGCTATCGAAGGAAGCAAAGCACTCTGCCACATCTGCGCTGTCGGGGTTGAAACTGGCAACACGCAGAGGATAAGTACCATAATACCCATCCACATCACGACGGTACACATAGTATTCCGCCACATTCACACCCACCTGATAGGTCGACACGGGATGGTGCAACGTGTAATAGAACGTCTGGCTCGAATCGGCATGAGTAACAGTGCTGTCGTGGTCACCGCTGCAAAAAGCCGACCACCCCGATGCCGCCGTGATAGCGAAACTATAGGTGGCGCGGTCGTACACACTGTCGCTACAAGGAAACCAACTCCTGCCCATGCTGAAAGGGCGCGTAAGACGGTCTTCGCCTAGATTGTAAAACACGGTGGGATCGCACCAAAAACCGCCGTCGCTGCCCTGCCAGCCATAACTGCCATAATACACCTTCACCCTCAGGGTGTCGCCTTCGGCAGCACTGGCAACAGGCACGCGCAACTGGTGACGGTCGTAGCCCACTGCCGACGCTGCAACACTTACGCCATTCACCTGCACCGAGTCGATGGTGGCAGCCTCGAGGCCTAACGACACCTGCCCTGTAGGCTGCAACAGTTGCATCGTCACCTCGCACCATCCCTGAATATGTTGTGGCTGATGATGCCCCATGTCGAGGCAAATGTTGTAATGCAACACATCTATTGTGTCGCGCTCAGTAAAATGGCTCTGCGCCATTAATACTGTGTCGCACAACATAGCAACTACTACAAGAAACAAACTATGCTTTTTCATAAGGTAGGTTATAAAATAGGATTAAACGAAATTCCGAGGAACAAATATTGTTAATCAACTATAAAGGTTTAAAAGGTTAAAAAGGTTTTAATGTTTTAAATGGGTGAGGTTATTTGACTGCGCCAGCCACTGCTTGAAGTAAGAACTATAAACTAAGAAGTTATGCGGTAGCCACTTTTCAATTTATCACATACCCCGGCTCTTCGAGCCACCCCTCTGAAGAGGGGACGGAGCGGCAGCCACTTTTCAATTCTCAACTTTCATTTTTCAATTTTCAATTTTTAAAGCCCTTACAACTTTATCCAATAGATGGTCTCGCCTATCCCCATCACCGACCCCCTGAGCTTCAGACGGCCATCGGGTTCAAACTCACAAGTGCAGTGTGCTTTAATCCCTCTTGTGGGGTCATAGATGCGTCCTCCGTCCCAACGCTGTTTCTTGGCATTGTATCGCAAGGCGCGAAGGATGACTACTTTGTTGCAAGGCACTGTGCGTAGGTTCTTGTCGGGATTCTTCGAATCGAGTCGCAATTTGCCCGTTTTTTTATCAATACTATCCTGTAGATAGATACATTGTGCTGCATAACTGCCATCGCTACACCTATACACACGCACCTTAGACACCTCGCCGTCATGCACCACCCGATAGGTACCTACTATAGCATCAGGCTTGCTGTTAAAACTATTTTGAGCCTGCATGGTAGCAACCGTGATAATCATTAGCAACAATAGTGTTGAAAACCTTTTCATTATTACCATCTATTACAATTTAGAAAAAAAACTCCATTACCCGCTGTCTGTCATGACAATGCTAGGTAATGGAGTTGGCATGTTACAATCTATTATGGTTACTTCTGCTCCGCACCCTTGGGTGGCACGGGCTTCGTGCCGACAGGCTTGGCAATGCTCTCACGCATGTCGGTGTCAGCCTGAATGTTCTTCATGCGATAGTAATCCATGATGCCCAAGTTACCACTGCGGAAGGCATCTGCCATTGCCTTAGGCACCTCGGCCTCGGCCTCGATAACCTTGGCGCGAGCCTCTTGCGACTTTGCCTTCATCTCCTGCTCCTGAGCCACAGCCATAGCGCGGCGCTCCTCGGCCTTTGCCTGCGCGATATTCTTGTCGGCGTTAGCCTGGTCCATCTGCAACTGGGCACCGATATTCTTACCCACGTCGATGTCGGCAATATCGATGGAGAGAATCTCAAATGCAGTGCCGCTGTCCAATCCCTTGGTCAGCACCAGTTTCGAGATACTATCGGGATTTTCCAGCACCTCTTTGTGGGTCACTGCCGAGCCAATCGAACTCACTATACCCTCACCCACACGAGCCAGAATAGTCTCTTCGCCGGCACCTCCCACCAACTGCTTGATGTTGGTGCGAACGGTAACACGCGCCTTGGCTATCAGCTGGATACCGTCCTTGGCAACAGCTGCCACGGGAGGGGTGTCGATAACCTTGGGGTTGACCGAAGTATGCACAGCCTTCAGCACATCGCGACCCGCCAAATCGATAGCGGTAGCAGTGCGGAAGTCGAGGTTCATGTTCGCCTTATTGGCAGAGATGAGGGCCTGCACCACGCTGTTCACATTGCCTCCAGCCAGATAATGTGCTTCCAATTCGTTCTGTGTCAGCTTCAGACCTGCCTTGGTAGCATTAATCATATTGTTCACAATAACACTGGGCGGCACCTTACGGAATCGCATAAACATTAATTGGATGAGCGAACAATGCACACCCGACACCAATGCCTGAAACCATAGTCCCACAGGAACCAAATAGAGGAACAAAATAAGCGCGATGAATATCAACACGCAAAGAATGATGGTTGTAATTGACATAATTATAAAAATTAAAAATTAGAATTGTGATTTATGTATTTCTTCGAGCACGGGAGCTATTTTTCGATTTAAAATTATTCGAATCTTTTGTCTTCCACCTCGCACACATCGATGCGGTAGCCTTCCACTGCCACCACCTCTATAGGGCGGTCGGGGTCGATAAACTTGTTGATGGCGTGCACCTCCACTAGCTGGCCATCAAACAGCGCCTTGCCGGTAGGTGCCAGCCGTGCCACCGTGGTGCCCTTTGCCCCTACGGCCAAAGCAGCCGTGTCCACTTGGTTCACAGTGCTGTCCGATTCCTCTTCTAGGCTGAAACGCTTCCACGTCTTCGCCTTCATAAAGAGAGCTAGCATCACCACCGTGATGGCGGCACAGATGCAGAGAATCGTGTTGCCGACCTGCGGTCCCCAAATCAGATAGCTCTGCCACACGCCAAATCCAGTCAACAACAAACCAAAAGCGCCGGCGATGCCGCCAGGCAGTGCCACAATCTCAAGTGCCAGCAACAATACGCCGACAACAAGAACAATAATTAACAATGTGGGTGTCATATACAATGATAAGTTTTAGTTTCAAATAGTCTTTAAAATTCAAATTGCAAAATTACACAATATTGACGAAAACACCAAATAGTTTGGCAAATATTTTTTTCTTCACACATAATCAATACCCTACAGCTGCCTATACCCATAAAAAAAACTATATAGAACACACATATTTCCCGACATGAAGTATTTTTAGCTAAAATATTTTTGGCAGTATAATAAATAATTAGTATCTTTGTCGTTTGAAACGAAAATATTAATATCTAAATAAAAAACACAAAATGAAAAAGATAATTGTTCTTGCCGCACTTGCATTGATGTGCCAGACAATGGTTTTTGCCCAAAAAGAAAAGAATGTGAAGGAGAGCGACGTACCCGTACGCTATGTTAAGGACTTCCAAAACCAAGCCAAAGATGCCACAAACGCCTCTTGGACTATGGCTGTGGACAGCTCCGCCTATATGGTGACATTTATCAACAGCGACGGCGACAAGCAGGCCATCCGCTTCACCCCTAAGAGCACTGAAGAACGCTACTATATTGAGGAAAAATACTATCCCCATGACATAAGGGATTCGGTGGCTTCGATGTTTCCTAAACACAAAATCACCTGCATCTATGTCCGCAATCTGAAGGGCAAAATGACCTACCAGTGCCGCATTGCCCGCAAGAAGGGCTTCCTCTTCTGCAAGAAGGAGACTGATGTGAAGGTTATCTCGTTTGAAACCAGTTGTAAAATTATCGAGGTATTGGACGAACAATAACCCCATCGGCTTTTACTAATCACAGAATAGAAAGGGCGGCTCAAACGAGTCGCCCTTATTATTTGCCCACCACGAAAGTAGGGCGCTACGAGCAATCACTCACAGTTCAGCAGGTAGTAGTTTTTCTTGCCTTTTTGTACTAATATGCTACCACAGGGTAGTAGGTCGGCAGAGGTAAGCCGGCAGGCCTCACCCACTTTCACTTTGTTGATGGAGATGGAGTTTTGCTTCAACTCGCGACGGATTTCACCTTTGGAGGCGAACATACCCACCTCGGCAGCTAAGTCGATAAGGCTGACACCTTCGTCCAAGGTGCTACGGCTAACATTATACTGCGGCACACCTTCGAATACCGACAACAGGGTATCGCGGTCGAGGCTGTTGAGCTGCTCAGCAGTACCCTTACCAAAAAGGAGCTCGGAGGCGGCAACGGCAGTTTCATAGTCCTGCTCGGAATGAACGCGGCAGGTGATGTCTTTTGCCAAAGCACGTTGCAAGATGCGGCTCTCAGGCGACTCGGCATGTTGGCGTTCCAGCTCTTCTATTTCCTCCTTGCTGAAGAGAGTAAAAATACGAATATAGCGGGCGGTATCGACATCCGAGCAGTTGAGCCAGAACTGGTAGAACTTATACGGACTGGTCTTCTTAGCATCGAGCCATACGTTACCACCTTCGGTCTTGCCAAACTTGGTGCCGTCGGCCTTGGTGATAAGCGGGCAGGTGAGGGCGAAGGCTTCGCCACCCTCCATACGACGGATAAGCTCGGTGCCTGTGGTGATGTTGCCCCACTGGTCGGAGCCACCCATCTGCAGACGGCAGCCCTTTGTGCGGTAGAGTGTAAGGAAGTCGAAAGCCTGCAACAGCTGATAACTGAATTCGGTGAAGGAAAGACCCGTTTCGAGACGTTTCTTAACCGAATCCTTGGTCATCATGTAATTGACGGTGATATGCTTGCCCACATCGCGGATGAAGTCGAGGAATAGATAGTCTTTCATCCAGTCGTAGTTGTTGACGATTTCGGCTCCATTGACGGGATTGTCGAAATCG
Source organism: Bacteroidales bacterium (assembly GCA_017509045.1). Lineage (GTDB taxonomy): Bacteria > Bacteroidota > Bacteroidia > Bacteroidales > P3 > Colimorpha. Next base: position 23,058 of record JAFWQP010000035.1, on the reverse strand, counting down.
AGAAAACGCGACAATTGCTGGCGGATACATTCCACATTGTGCTGCACTTCTTCGACCGTGAGCAGCTTGCGCTCGGCTGCCTTGAAGGAGGGGTCGCCAATCATACCTGTGGCGCCACCAACCAAAGCCAGAGGCTTGTGCCCAGCCATCTGGAGATGTTTGAGCAGCATAATGCTAACCAAATGACCAATATGGAGCGAATCGGCTGTGGGGTCGATGCCGACGTATGCCGTTGTTAGTTCTTTTGAAAGGTGTTCTTCGGTACCGGGCATAATGTCGTGAATCATGCCACGCCATTGCAGTTCTTGAACAAGATTTTTATTCATGTCGAAGTATAAAATAGGTATTATATATAAAAAAGAGGTACTGTGTTCATGGCGACCAGTACCTCTTTTTTCATCTAATTATTATTATCTTACAATCAATTTAGAAGTAGCCTTCTCGCCACCGATAACGACATTGACCAGATACATACCGCGCTGCATCTTCTGGCAGTCGATAGCATAGGTGTGAACGCCCTCGGACACACGGCCCATATTCTCGGTGTAGACCACCTTGCCGCTAAGGTCGTAGATGCGCACAACGGCATTGCCGGGACGCGACACGGTCAGTTCCATCGTAGCATTGTCAACAGCAGGGTTGGGATACATTCTCACGGCGTTCTCACCCACATTGGCAATAGCGGGGATGTCGAGTTCCTCGGCATAATCCTCGGGGTCGACAATCTCGTTGGTGTGGTCGATGACATAGGTGCTGTCCATAAAGATACCACGGCCATAGGTGCCGAAATACATAGCGTAGGCATACTTGGTGCGGGGGAAGACGTAAGGCACCTCGGTGACTCCGTCGTGACCAACAAACTTGATTCTAGAATAGTTGTTGGTGACCTGGTACATGGAGGTAACAGGAACGCCCTTGAAAGCGCCATAGGGCTGCCAATTGCTGCTCGTAACGCTCGGTGCATGATACACACCATCCTCAGTACCCACATACACTTCGCCCGTGGTGTACTCAATCATAGCGCTATAGGCAGGCATGTTGGTAGGCAGGTTCAGATAAGAGATAGTGGCATTGTTGCCGCTAGCGTTGTTGATATAAACCACATTGCTTGCATCCTCATTAAAGCCGTCGAATGTCAGCAACACAGCATCCTTACCCTCGCGGGGGTCGACAAAGATGGAAGAGATACGACGACCAAAGAAGTAGCTGTCGCTAGTCACCATCAGCGTGTCGGTAGTAGTGACTCGGGTGCGAATCTTATAGTTCAGCATATCGCGAATCTCGGGGACCGAAGCATTGTAGTTAGCATTGTTCAAACCGTGCACACGCACCAGATACGACTGATGCAGTGTGTCGTTCTCAACCACGATAAAGGCGCAGTCGCCATCCTGCGACATGGCGGTGTAACGCACATAGGTATGGGGCGAAGTGCCACTATTCACACCATAAATGTGGCTCCAGAAACGGGTCTTGTTGTCGCCATCATACACCTTGCGGAAGTCGGTGGGGAACCAGCAGTACGACACATTAGTATTCTGAGGCATATCATTCTCGACCGTGACGGCGAGCAAGCGGCTCAGATAGGGAGTAGGAATACGCTGGTGCATCTCGTTTCTAACAGTGAAGTTGTGGTCAAACACATGCCAGAAGGGATAGGAAGCGTGGGCAGGATCCAGCAGCAGAATCGAGTCGCCTCTTCTCACCTGCAAACCAGTGGTGATGTTAATGCGTTCGCCATTGCGTTTGATATAGCTGAGTGTATCGATGGTGAAAGACATGCTGTCGTTGGAGTAGACATTGTTGTCAGTCTCCCAGAGATAAAGCTGACCAATTGCGGGGCCGCCAGCCACGAGGTCGGACATAAAGGCCTCGTCGCTAGTCCAAGTCTGGGTATTGGTGTAGTTCGAGAAATCGGCATAGGCACGACCAATAGCGCCATTGGCCGACGACACAAACACAGTGCGGCGCGACAGAGGCGAGTACTGCGTGAAACGCGATGCAGCCACCGTACCGCCGTTGCCTCTCCAAATCACATTAGCCATGTGGTTGGTCAGCGAACCCTCGCGGTCATACCATGTAGTGGCGTTGTCGCCACCATTGTGAGCCACACGTGCCTCGATAAAGGGGCAGGCGTTACTGTTAGCACCGCTGATAATAGAACCGTCGGGGCAGACGGCAAGGCCGTTAATCTGCACATTGTTCATACCGCGGTTGAAGTTCTCGAAATAGGAAAGCGAGGCCGAGGGGGAATAATACACACCACCGTCGGTAACGATATAATAGCCTTCGTACATGGAAGAGATATCCTCTCTCCAAACCATGTCGGGAACAATCTGATGGATACCAGAGTGCACAAACACATTGCTGGAATAAACCATAGCCATATAGTCGCCACCGTTCAGCTGACTCTCGTTCGACGAAACGACAGTCCACTGATAGGGAGAATTCTCAACATAGCCCTTGCCAATCCACACATTGGCTCCACCCAAAAACACTCTCGTGGGGTCTGAGGGGCTGACTGCGACAGCGCCGCAAGTCTTCGACGTAGCAGCGCTGGTGAACGGGGTCACGGTGCTTGACGAAAGCAGCTGCCAGCTGTTCGTGTTGCGAGTCAGGTAAAGGCCTTTCATCAAACCGTTTTTGTCGCACACCATTGCGTACATATAGCTCTCGTCCGACGGGGCAATAGCCAACTCAACAGCCGAAGCATTTGCGCCGAAGGCAGTGCAACTACCAGTAATATCCACCACAGCCGAGTTGTTAATCACATCGCTAATTTTATACACATTACCCTTGCTGGAGAAGAAGGCACGGTTGAACTGTTTCGACACCACCAAGCTGCGAACTTCGCCCTCGAAAATACGGACTGGGGCAGTATTCCAATCGCTGTTCTGCGAAATGGCCCAACGGAACAGACCCTTGGGGGTGGCAGCAAACACATAGCACACACCCTGGGCGGTCATCATCTTCATGTCGTTGACAGAAGCAAAGTTGGCATCAAGATTGGTGCCAGGATTGGTGCCATTGACAGGGGTGAACTCCTTCGAATTCATATTAAAAAGGAAAATGCCACGGCCCAATGCAGCCATCTTGTTTAGTTTGTTGCCCCTTCCATAATAGCTCTCGCCCGTAGCAATCAAGATAGTGCTGTCGTTCAACTTCAGCATGCTGCTGATAGGCAGGGTAATCTCCTCATCGCCAATATAGCAAGGAACATATTCCCATACAGTATCCACAGTCGACACCAAGCGAGAATACAGGCCGCCTGTAGCCGCACCCGCATACAGCAGGGTAGAATTCTGGTCGGGATGCCCGGCGACTACAATCGACGTCACACGACCACCGATATTGTCGGGGCCGATTTCAACAAGTTTGTTGCTTTGATAATTTGCTTTTTGGGCTGTCGCAGTGCCTGCCAAACAGACGCAGAAGCCCACAATCAAGCCGAGAAGTACTTTTCTACTTTTCATAAGAAGTTATTATTTAATTAGATACTTAATTTTCATTATCACATTTTAATTAGCAAAGATACATTTTTTTTTTGTATTATACATATTCTATGCAAAAAAAATAAAAAAACCGCCCAACACGACCCCTAATTTAAATAGAAACAGTCCATAAAAAACGGCATCCGCAAAAGGACCTCCCTATGGGCGCTAAGGCGCTCAAAGCAATATCCGTCGCCCCCCCCGACCCAGCCTCTCCCCTCCCCTTTCGCTATGCCTCATTTTTACAGTTATCCTATCGTTATACCTTAGTTATACTTTAGTTATACCTTAGTTATACTATTATATATAGAATAACTAAGGTATAACTAAAGTATAACTAAGGTATAACGATAGGATAACTACTGAATGCATAAGGGGGACATGAAAAGCGTAAGAATAGGACGTAATAGATTCAAAATAAGATATTAGCATAATTATTAACCTTAAAAAATGAGCTGTCGTTCCGCTTATGCTTGGACGGCTTCCTCATACACTTTAATCAGTCAAACTAAAAAAAAAATTAATTTTGCAATAAAAAAAAATGCTTTGCGTTATACGAAATGCTGACCCAAAAGAAGGGCAGCCACTAATTGTTTCTGAAAATATAAAAAGTGAACAATATTAATAATATGGAAGAATCTGTCAACATTCAAGAACTGAACGAACGTATTTCAAGAGAGAGCGCATTTGTAGATGCCCTCACTATGGAGCTCCGCAAAAACATCGTCGGACAGAAACACATGATCGAGAGTCTGATGATAGGACTGCTCAGCAACGGACACATCTTGCTGGAAGGTGTCCCGGGACTTGCTAAGACGCTAACCATCACTTCGCTGGCAAACGCCATCGACGCTAAGTTCAGCCGCATCCAGTTCACGCCCGACCTGCTGCCCGCCGACCTGCTGGGCACCATGATTTATAGCCAGAAGAGCGAGTCGTTCAACGTCAAGAAAGGACCTATCTTCTCCAACTTTATCCTCGCCGACGAAATCAACCGTGCTCCCGCCAAAGTGCAGAGCGCATTGCTCGAAGCCATGCAGGAACGCCAGGTGACCATCGGTGAGAACACCTACAAGCTGGAAGAGCCTTTCCTCGTTATGGCGACACAGAACCCCATAGAGCAGGAAGGTACCTACCCCCTGCCCGAGGCTCAGGTGGACCGCTTTATGCTCAAGGTGGTCATCAGCTACCCCAAAAAGGAGGAGGAACGACAGATACTGCACCAGCAGATGGCTGGCGAAACGGTGAAGCAACAGCCTATCCTCAAGCCCGCCGACATCCTCAAGGCTCGCAACGTCGTGCGCGAAGTATATATGGACGAGAAGATTGAGAACTACATCACCGACATCGTCTTCGCCACCCGCTATCCCGAGCAGTACCAGCTGAACAAGCTGAAGGGGCTGATCAGTTATGGTGCTTCGCCTCGTGGCAGCATCAACCTGGCTCTCGCCTCCAAGGCCTACGCCTTTATGCGCCGTCGTGGCTACGTCATCCCCGAGGACGTGCGTGCCATAGCTATGGATGTGCTTCGCCACCGCGTGGGCCTCACGTATGAGGCTGAGGCCGAGAACGTCACCAGCGAGGAAGTGGTGAACGAAATTCTCAACCGAGTGGATGTGCCCTAAACTTTCGTGATTCGTTGAATGTGTTAATGATTGAGTAATAAGTTTTCAATTCTCAATTTTCAATTTTCAATTTAATAAGTGGAACAACAGAACAACGACATATTAAAGAAGGTCCGCAAGATAGAGATTAAGGCGCGAGGGTTGTCGAGACAGTTGTTCTCGGGCGAATACCACAGTGCCTTCAAGGGTCGCGGTATGGCATTCAGCGAGGTGCGCGAATATCAATACGGCGACGATGTGCGGAGCATTGACTGGAACGTCACCGCCCGCCTCAACCACCCGTATGTGAAGGTGTTTGAGGAGGAGAGAGAACTGACGGTGATGCTGCTGGTGGATGTGAGCGGCTCTAACCGATTCGGCACCCACCACCAGTTCAAGGAAGAGCTGGTCGCCGAAGTGGCTGCCACATTGGCTTTCAGTGCCATACAGAATAACGACAAAGTGGGAGTAATCCTTTTCAGCGACCGCATCGAGAAGTTTATCCCACCCAAGAAAGGCAGCAGCCATATCCTACGCATTATTCGAGAACTCATCACCTACAAACCCACCAGCAACGGCACCGACCTTGCGGAGGCACTACGCTATTTTACCAACGTCATCAAGAAGAGGTGCACAGCATTCCTTCTCAGCGACTTCTACGACGACAACTACACCGATGCCATCAAGATTGCTTCGGGCAAGCACGACTTGGTTGCCATACGCATTGCCGACGAGAAGGAGACCCGCCTGCCAGACCTCGGATTGGCAAAGTTCTACGACCCCGAAACGGATGAGACTATCTGGATTGACACTGCCGACAAGGCCATCCGCGACGAGTTTGCCTCACGCTATGCCAACCATGTGACAAAGGTGGAAGAGGTGCTAAAGAAGTACGGCATAGACCAAACGGTGCTGTACACCGGCGAAGACTATGTGAAAGAACTGAAGAAACTATTCGAACGTCGCGGGGCATAAAACCGACATAACATGAAAAGACTGACCCTATTAATACTATTACTGACTGTTTTAGGTGTAACGGCATCGGCACAGGACACCCTCCTGTCAACCCAGACCACCCGCTACAAGTTTCAGCTGGATAGCACCACCATCATGCTGGGCGACCAGACTGTTCTTGCCATCGAGCCTTCTGCCATCTATCCCTCACTTGAAGATTTGACCAACAACGACATTGTTGCCGTCAACCAGTGGATAGACTCTACCAACGGAAACTTCTGCACCACCCTTACCAGCTTTGAGGAAGGTGAGCATTGGCTGCATGTGGGAATGGATTCGGTGCTCATCACCGTGAAAGATGTGCCCAATGTGGACACTACCAACACCAACATACGCGACATTGCCAACATATTGCGCCAACCCTACACCTTTGGCGAGATAGCCAAAGTAGTGGGCATTGTGCTTGGTATCCTGGCATTGGTGGCTGCTATCATATTCATCGTGATACGCATCAAGCAGCACAAGCCTATCATCACTATTCCTCAGGCGCCACCGCTGCCTGCCGACGTGCGTGCATTGGACGCGCTTGAAACACTGCGGCAACAACAGTTGTGGCAACAAGGACGGGTAAAAGAATACCACACACAGCTGACAGACATTGTGCGCAACTATCTGGAGGAGACCTACAGCATCCCTTCGACGGAGATGACTAGTGACCAAACACTCGATGCCTTCCACAGCTGTAGCGCATACACGGAGGAAGCGTCGTCGCAACTACAACAGATGCTGCAGACTGCCGATATGGTTAAGTTCGCCAAATCGCAACCCCAGCCCTACCAACACGACCTATCAATGACACAAGCGGTTAACTTCGTCAAGCTCACCGCTCCGAAACACGAGGAGCATCCCGCCGACACCGAACAACCTAAAAGCACACAAGAGGAATGAAGATAACATTTGCACATCCATATCTGCTACTGCTTCTGCTGGTCATACCACTTATGATAGTGTGGTATGTATTGCGCTATCGTAAGCAGAAGCCTGCCTTGCAGTTTTCCAACATCAGCCTGTTCAAGGGCATCCACAAAACATTTCGACAAAGAGCCTACCCACTGCTGTTCGCTCTAAGAATGGTGGCTGTAGGTGCCGTCGTTGTCGCACTGGCACGCCCACAAAGCAAACTCAGCCGCCAAGAGATGAAAGTGGAAGGTATCGACATTGTGATGGCAATGGATGTGAGCGGCAGTATGTTGGCAGAAGACTTCAAGCCCAACCGATTGGAGGCTGCCAAGAAAGTGGCAGCCGACTTTATCGACGGGCGTAAGACTGACCGCATGGGGCTGGTTGTATTCTCGGGCGAAGCGTTCACGCAGGTGCCCCTCACCATCGACCACAGCGTGTTGCTGCGACAACTCCACGAGCTGAAGAGCGGCATGATTAAAGACGGCACCGCCCTAGGCGACGGACTTGCCACCGCCATCAACCGCATCAAGGATAGCGAGGCGAAGAGCAAGGTCATCATACTGCTCACCGACGGTGTCAACAACCAAGGGGCTGTAGACCCACAGAGCGCCGCCGAAATTGCTGCCATGTACAAAATCAGGCTCTATACCATCGGAGTGGGCACCCACGGCCTAGCGCCCTACCCGTTCAAAGACCAATTCGGTCGGACACACTACCAGAATGTTCCCGTGGAACTGGACGAGCAGCTGCTGACCAACATGGCGCACTCCACCACCGATGGACAGTATTTTCGTGCCACCAACAAAGCATCACTACAAAAGATATTCAAACAAATCGACGAGATGGAAAAAAGCAAAATCGATGTCACCCAATATGCACAAACCCACGACGAATACATGGGCTGGCTGATATTGGCAGCGGCAGCCCTATTGCTCGAAATTATTCTCGGACTCTTCTACTTCCGCAGTACTCCCTAAACTAAAAACTAAAAAGTAAAAACTATAATTAGCTGCCGCACCCAGATATATTCAATTTTCACTTTTCACTTTTCAATTTATCATGATTCATTTCCAACATCCCTCAATATTATGGTTTCTACTCCTTGTACCGTTGTGCGTAGGGGCATGGATATGGCTCCAATACCGCAATCGCAAACGGCTTGAGGATTTTGCCGACAGCGGAATGTTCGTGCGGCTAATCCCCGATGCTTCCAAATGGCGTCCCGCTACCAAATTCGGACTCATCATGCTGGCCGCCGCTTTCCTCATCATCGCTCTTGCCAATCCTCAAGAGGGGAGCAAGATGGTCAAAGGCGAGCGACTAGGAAGCGATGTCGCCATCTGCCTCGACATCTCGAACAGCATGATGGCTGAGGACATACAGCCTAACCGACTAGAGCGCAGCAAACGCACTGTTGCCAACCTGCTGAATGCCTTAGGTAGCGACCGCATCTCGCTTGTTGTCTTTGCAGGCAGCAGTTATGTGCAGATGCCGCTTACCAGCGACTACAGTGCGGTGAAACTCTTTCTCGACCAAATAGACTGCTCGCTGATAAGTGCGCAAGGCACCGCCATCGGCGATGCCATCGACAAGGCGATGGAAACCTTTGGCTATGGCGACCCCGACCGCGAATGGGTGAAGAACCAAGGACGTGCCATCGTAGTCATCTCCGACGGCGAGAACTTTGAAGACGACGCCGAAGCCGCCGCCCGCAAGGCTGCCGCCCAGAATGTGCGCGTTTGCACCATAGGCATGGGTCTTACCGAAGGAACCCCCATACCCGAATACCGTGGCGGACAACGGGTAGGCTACAAACGCGACAACAACGGCAACACCGTTACCACTCACCTCGACGAAGCTACCCTCACCGCTATCGCCCACGCCGGCAAGGGCATCTACGTTCGTGCCAACAACATCAACTCGGGCATACAAGATATTGTCAAACTCATCGAAGGGTTGGAAAAGGACAAATTCGGCGAAGCCATATTCTCCGAATACGAGAGCCGCTATTATATCCCACTGGCAGCAGCCTTGCTGTGCCTCATAGCCGAACTGCTCATTTTCGAACGTCGCAACAAAAAGTTTAATCTCGACAAACTTATGAAACGAGGCCTTCCTATCTTATTCCTTTTGGTTATGACGCTTTCGTCCTACATGGTGGAGGCCCAGAACGCGCAAACCCGCAAGGACACTCGCAAGGGCAACCGCGAGTATAGGTCAAACCACTTCGACCGTGCCGAAGTGGACTACCGCCGAGCACTGCATCACGACAGCACCGCCTACCGCGCCCACTACAACCTGGGCAACACCCTCTACCGTCAGAAGAAATACGAGGAGGCCGCCCAACACTATAGCCGTGCGCTGGAACATCCCGACTTGGATAAGAAGACCCGCAGCCGCATCCTGCACAACCGTGGCAACAGCAACCTCAAAGCCGGTCTACAGAAAGAGAACCGCGCCGAAGGCATGGACCAGTTCCAAAAGGCTGTAAACGACTATCAAGAAGCTTTGAAAATCAACCCCAAGAACGATGACACCCGCTACAACCTCTCCTACGCCAAGAAACTGCTCCAACAGGCGCAGCAACAGCAGCAACAAAACGGTGGCGGGCAGAACAATCAAGACCAAAAAGACAACAAGGACAAGAACAAAGACGGCAACAACGGTCAGGACAATCAGCAAGACCAAAACCAACAGAGCCAACAGAACAACAACCAAAATCAGCAGCAGCAAAAGCAAAACCGCCAACAACAGAAGCAACAACAGCAACGGCAGGAACAGAAGAAACAAGATGCAGAGCGGCTGCTCGAAGCCGTTAAAAACAATGAGAAAAACACTATGAAGGAAAACGCCAAGAAACTGGAGGTTGCTCCTGCAGGCAGAATCGAAAAGGACTGGTAGGAAGAATTAAAAATTAAAAAAACTTCTTAGTTCTTAGTTCATACTTCTTACTTCAAAAGTTGCCTTCCGCACCCAGATAACTCTCAATTCTCAATAAAAAACACATCTATTCATACATGAAGAAAAATATAGCAATAGTCTTCTTTTTCGTGCTGTCGATGATGGCGACGGCACAGGAACTGACAGTACGTGCCCCTGGCCGTGTTGAGGTTGGTCAGCGGTTCGAAGTCCGCTACGAGGTGAACGCCCGTGCCAACGACTTCCGCGGACCCAACTTCAAAGGGTTCTCCGTGCTCTCGGGACCCAACGCTTCGCACATGGCCAGCACCCAAATCATCAACGGACAAATCTCCAGCTCTGTCACCACAGGCTTCACCTACATCATCCAAGCCGACATGGAGGGCTCGTTCAACGTGGGGAGCGCCAGCTGCAATGTGGATGGCAAGAGGGTTACGTGCCAAGGTTTTTCCATCAAGGTGGAGAAAGGCAACCCCAACACCCAGCAGTCCGCCCGCAACGCCTATGGTCAGCCCCAGCGGCAGCAGCCCCAGCGCACCACACAGCCCGCACAATCGGACAACATCGACAGCCGCTCACTCTTCGCCCGCGCCAGCATCAGCAAGAGCAACCCCTATCAGGGCGAGCAGGTGATACTGACCTATAAGATCTACACACAGGTGTCTCTCCAGCAATACCAAATAGACAAGCTGCCCGGCAACAAAGGCTTCTGGAGTGAAGACCTCACCAAGGACGGCAGCGTCAAACAGTACGAAGAGACCGTCGACGGCCGTCGCTACATGGTGGCAGAAATCCGTCGGGGCGCCCTCTTTGCCCAAGAGAGCGGCAAACTGACCATCGAGCCACTCGACCTCGACGTGCTTGCCCTCGTGCAACGCCAGCGTCAGCGTACAGGCTCGATCTGGGACCTCTTCGACGACCCCTTCTTCAACCCCACACAGGCCGTTCAGAAACATCTTCGCACAAATAGTATCAACGTCAACGTCAAGTCACTGCCCACCGCACCTGAAGGATTCAACGGTGCCGTAGGCACCTTCTCCGTCACCCGCGAGGTGGACACCCGCGAGGTGCGTGCCAACGAGGCCATCACCTACCGCCTCACCATCAGCGGCAACGGCAACCTGATGCTCATCGATGCCCCGCAAATCGACTTCCCCAAAGTGTTCGAGGTCTACGACCCACAAATCAACGACCACATCGCCCGCAGCAGCTCGGGCATCGGCGGCAGCCGCACCTTCGAGTGGATACTCATCCCCCGCAACCAAGGCGACTACGAGATACCCGCCTTCAACTTCGTCACCTTCGACCCCTCCGTCGGACGATACATCACCAAACATGTCGAAGCCATCCCCGTGCACATCAACAAGGGCGATCCTAAGTCGATGAAAAACGTCACTAGCAACAAAAGCGACGTCAAGCTCCTCAATAGCGACATCAACCACATACACACTGGCAGCACCTCCTTCACCAGCAGCCACGACTCCGCTCGTCCTGCCTGGTGGTTCTGGACAGCCCTCGTGCTCATCGCCGCAGTCTGCACCGCACTCATCCTTTACTTCCGCCACCGTCTGGCACAACAGCAAGACATTGCCGGTATGCGCCTGCGCCGTGCCACTAAAGAGGCACGCAAACGGCTCAAAAAAGCCGCCACCCACCTCAACGACGGAAACGACAACCTCTTCTACGAAGAAATCTACAAAGCCATTTGGGGCTGCCTGGCAGATAAGTACAACATCGAATTGGCCAGCCTCAGCAGCGACACCGTCCGCGAATGCCTCATCGAGAAGCAAGTAGGTGAACAGCAGCAACAGCTAATCATGTCCACCTTGCAGGAGGTCGACTTCGCCCGTTTCGCCCCAGGCGATGCAGCCGCCAAGAAACAACAAATCTACAACCAAGCCCTGCAAATGATAGTAATGCTTTAGTCTATGAAACATCACCTTTTAATATTTAGTCTTTACCTTATAGTTTCAATCTCCGCCTTTGCCCAAACACCCGAGCAGTTGATGCAGAAAGGCAACGAGGCATACAGCCGTGGCGATTACGAGGCAGCTGCCAATGCCTACGAAGCGATTTTCGCCACAGGCCTGCAGTCGGCCGAACTCTACTACAATCTAGGCAACGCCTATTACCGTATGGACGAACTGGACCAAGCCATTCTCAACTACGAACGCGCCTTGCGCCTCAGTCCCCATTTCCGCGATGCCCGCGAAAACCTCGACCTCTGCTACAGCAAAACCGAGGACCGTATCGAATCCCTACCCCAAATATTCCTAGTCCAATGGGCTCAGGCTATAGTGAATTGGTTCAGTCCCACAGGATGGCTCGTTGCCATCATCATCCTTTTCGCACTCCTTGGTGCGCTCGTCGTCATCTTCTTTGTCAGCTCCGACTACGGCTGGCGCAAGCGCTCCCTATTTCTCGGCATTCTCGTCAGCCTGCTGCTCATGCTCTCCGTGGGTTGCACCATTGCCTCATACGTTCGGTACAACCGCCACGACCGCGCCATCATCACCAATCCCATGATTGTGTTGAAAGGCTCGCCCGAAGCGCATAGCATCGACAAGATGATACTCCATGAAGGAACCCCTGTAAAAATTGACGAAACCCTTGGCGACTGGTACAAAATTCACATCGCCGACGGCACCACCGGCTGGGTTGAGTCGTCCGAAATAACCATTATTTAACCCTTAAAAACCACACCACAATGAAACATCTGTTAACATTCAGCCTCTGCCTCTTAGCCCTGCTCCCTCTTTGTGCACAAGAGAAGGTCGAGTATGTCGACGACGAAGAATGTGGCTGTGAACTCGTCTTCATCGACGGCATCCAAACCACGCAGGACGGCGAGCGTTTCGGATTCAAGCGTGAGGACGGCACTGTCATCGCCCCCAACAAATACATGTTCGTCGACCATTTCCACGGCCACTATTGCAAGGTATACCTCAACTACGACAGCTGCGGCCTCATCAACCGCGACGGCGAGGAAATCATCCCCTGCATCTACAACGATGTCAACTACCCCACCGACGGCATGATTATGGTGGTCAGCAACGGACTCTACGGCTTCTTCGACACCCTTGGCACCCAGCGCATCCCCTTCCGCTACCGTGCCGCCTCCTCGTTCAACGAAGGGCTCGCCGTGATGGCAGTCGACATCGACAGCAACCTAGTGCAATACGGCTACATCGACCACGACGGCAACACCGCCATCGCCCCGCAATACGACTACGCCTTCCCCTTTTACGAAGGTTTCGCCGTGGTGAAGAAATACGAACGCTACGGCATGATCAACAGCAAAAACAAGGAAGTCTTCCCCATCAAGTTTGAAATCCTCACCTCCATGTACGAAGGGCGCGTCTTTGCTGGCGACGACGACGGCCTAGCCATGTACGACAACCACTTCCGCCAGCTCACCAAACCCCTCTACACCTACCTCGTTGGCAAGACCGAAGGCCGCATCCTTGTCATGCGCGACAACAAATATGGCTACCTCGACGAGAAAGGCAACGAAGTCATCCCCTGCCAGTACGACCAAGCGGGACTCTTCAAAGACGACCGCGCCTATGTCTCTCAAGGCGGCAAATGGGGCATCATCAACAGCAATGGCAAAGTCATCCTCCCCATCGAGTACGACAACAGCGGTTTCCGCGGCGAAGCCTACATCTACCACGACAGCCTCGCCCTCATCGAGAAAGATGGCCGCTATGGCTACTGCGACATGGAAGGCCGTCCCGTCATCTGGCCCTGTTTCGAAAACGCCTACCAGTTCACCGACGGCCTGGCACCCGTCTGCCTCGGGCGATGGGGCTATATCGACACCAAGGGCGACTTCTTCATCTCGCCCATCTTCGACATGGCGTCGCCGTTCGAATACGGCCGTTCCGAAGTAGTCTACCAAGGCGAAATCCACAAGATGAACACCGAAGGCCGCTGTGTCAAAAACTGTAAAAACGCCCCCAAGTCATGGAGAAAGTAGCCCAACACGACGGCATAGTCACCGAAGTGCTACAAGGCACTGTCCGCGTACAAATCCACACCGTCAGTGCCTGTGCCTCCTGCGAGGCACACAGCAAATGCGGCTTTGCCGACAGCAAGGACAAAACCATGGACATCGACACCCCCCTCTGGCAGCAATACCACGAGGGCGATCCCGTCACTGTCACCGTAGCCGCCAACCGCGGCCTACAGGCCGTCGCCATAGCCTATCTGCTGCCCTCGCTGCTGCTGCTCTCCATCTTCGTCACCCTCACCACCCTGCATCTCTCCGAAGGCTGGGTGGCGCTCATCACCCTCCTCGGTGTCGCCCTCTATGCCGGCACACTATACCTCTGCCGCCACCGCCTGCAGCGCAAATTCACCATGACCATAACAAACAAGAATTGAGGTCTTAACATATTTCGCTACCTACTAGAAAAACTCATTTTATTCTCAATATTCACAATTTATCGAACCCCTTTCCCTTTTTCAGTTATACCTTAGTTATACCTTAGTTATACTTTAGTTATACCTTAGTTATTCTATATATAATAGAATAACTAAGGTATAACTAAAGTATAACTAAGGTATAACTATAGAATAAGTAGTGGAAACATTGGCATGTTGCAGCGCAAACTCAATTCAGAGGACTTCTATAAATTGAATAATATGGAGTTAAAAAGATTAAGGAAGTCCGGTGGACTTACGTTAAATAGATTAAGGAAGTCCAGTGGACTTACGTCAAATAGGACATTTGCACTATGTCGAAAGTCATCGCAAAGGGGGCGTGATTGGGGGGTGAATAAAAATATTCACAATTCATCGTTGATTTTTTTTCGAAACGAGCGACGGCTGATTCAATAAAAAGATATATTTTTGCATTTTGAAAAAATATCGATTTTGCAATGAGAAACAGTCATTTCAACCTACGAAAGGTTACGCTCCTTTGCCTGTTGGCAGTAGTTGCAGTTATGCCGTTGAACGCTCAACCTCAATACCCTACGAGCGAGCACCAGTATAACGACGACATTCACACGTTTATCATCAAACGTCTCCGCCAGAGTGCCCAACAGCGCGAGAAACAGATGAACAAACAGATACAGCAGATGCTGATAAACCTGCCGAATGCCGAAAAATTGTACGACGAAACCTTTGTCCGCATCAACACTTCGGTGGTGGAGGACACCACGGAGGAGGGCAAACCCGAGATTAACTACGTCTACGAGATATCCTACAACTGCCATCATTTCGAGGGCACTGAGGACGACTACCCGTCGGCGGCATATCAGTGGAACACCTCCAACAGTTGTCGCGCCATCTGCAACCTCACCCGCTCGATGATTGACGAGCAATTGGGCGACATATTCGCAGCCGGACGCAAGACCACCATCACCATCACCTCGACCACCGACGCTGCCGAAATCAGCCATATCGACTACAAGGGCGAGTTTGGCGATTTGCGCTATATGCCCGCGGTGTTCAACGACGAGAATGTCCGCATCTCGGTGGATCAAAAGGAAGGCATCACCACCAACGCTCAGTTGGCATACCTCCGCGCACGGGGTGTGCGTTCTTATATTGAGAATAACATCAACGCGCTGAAACAGACTGAAAACGAATACCTATACGTTACCCGTTGTTTCGACATGACGGGTCCGCACTACCGTCGCAGCAGCCTGAAGATTGTGGTGCACGGCGCATTCGACGCCACAGCCCGCAACATGGAGGCCGCCCTGCTCAACGACGAGTATGTTGACTTCAACATCCCCTCCATCGAAGAGAACAGCAACAGCAAGACCTACGCGCTGATTATAGCCGACGAGGAGTATACCGCACCGCTACCCAACTGCGACTTTGCCAGCAACGATGGCGACGTGCTGCACCAGTATTTCGTCCACACGCTTGGCATCCCCACCCGCCACGTTAAGGTGCTGCACAATGCCGGCCGTCAGGAGATATACAACGAGGGTATTCACTGGCTGAAAGACATCATCAAGGCGCAAAGCGGCGATGTGCACATCATCATTTACTATGCCGGTCATGGTATCTGCAATGTGAAGTATGCACCTTACCTGATGCCCAGTGGCATCGATGTGAGCAAGATACGCGCCTTTAAGAACAAGGATGGCATACTGCCCAGCGGCATAGAGCTGAAAGGCAACGACGCCGAGAAAGTGTTGTCGCAGTGCATCTCATTCGACACGCTGACAGGATGGTTCAAGAAAGTGCCGGCACTGAGTTACACCTTTATCATCGATGCCAGTTTCAACGGTGTGCAGCGCAGCGGCAAGGAGTTTTTCAACATCAAGAAGGAGACCAAACGCTACCGTGCTCCTCGTGTGAGGGACGACATAGTCATCTTCATGGCTGCCACAGGCGACAAGACTGCCTACTCTTTCATCGACCAGCATCACGGTTTCTTCACCTACTATATACTGAAAGAGCTGAAATTCTCGCGTGGCGAAATCACCTTCCAAGAGCTGTTTAACAACGTAACGAAAAACCAGGCCTACGAGTCGTCGCTGCAAGGCAAACTGCAAGAGCCAACGATGATAATAGGCGGACAGCTGGGCGAAGATTGGGGAAATCGAACGTTTATTAATAACTAACAAGCTGTAGATACGTTGATTGAACGGAATCGTTAGAGTTAATTTCATTTTGGTTCAATTATAAATAGTTAATAGTTTTTTTGTGGGGGAGATAAAATAAATCCCCCACTTTTTCGTTAAAGACGCTAAACAATATTGAAAAATACAGATACTATGAAGAAGATTTTTGTTGCAGCCGCCTTGATGCTGCTGACCATGAGCACCTTGATTGCCCAGAACAATTTCCGCGGCATCGTGAAGTTCAAAGTAGAGAGCACCGGTAAAGTCGACGTGCAGTTGAAGCCCGAACAGACCCTCTTTGAAATCAAGGTTTACGACAGCAAACTGATGGTGGGCAACACCATCCAGAATGGATTAAAGACAGTCGCCGCCACCGACCTCAGCCCCATCATCAGCTATCTCGCCGCCAACGGCATTGAGTTGGAGACCTACACGGGCGATGGCAAGATACTGGTTCGCGACGAGGCTAACGTAGACTCGCTCAAAAGCATCGAATTGAAGGACGAAGAGCCCGGACACTACTATTATGAGTATGTGGACGAGACTCAGGAAATGCTTGGCTACACTGCAAAGAAACTAATCGTGCATAGCTTTGACGAAGAGGGACAGGACAACCCTTCCATCTGCTGGTACACTACCGAGATTGGTCCTGAGTATTGCTTGCTGATGGGTAGAATCAAGGGGTTCCCGATGGTATTTACCCAGATGCTACCCGACGGCAAGGCTGTCACCTACACCGCCACCGAAGTGGTAAAGGGTAAGGTGAAAGAGGCCGAGTTCTTCCCCCCCGCAGGCTATAAGGACATGACCGAGGAAGAACTGGATGCCCTTGGCGAGGAGATACAGAACGCCGCAGAGCTGCTAGAATAGTATAAATTGAAAAGTGAAAAGAATGTGTGAATGTGTTAATGTGTTAGTCCTTGGCGCATCAAAGACTCACGAATTTTTGAATTAACACATTAACGAATTAACGAATTTGTAACATATCGTGGCCAGCAAGAAACAATCGAAGAAAAAAAAGAATGTGCGCCCTACAGGACGGCTGAAAGAGTTTTGGAAAACTCAGCGATGCCGTCGCCTACGGGGTGCCTGCTATATTTTGCTGTCGATATTCCTGCTGGTGGCGACAGTGTCGTTCTTTGTGTGCCGACCTAACGAGAACTGGCTGGGGAAGGTGGGATACAAACTGGCACAAATGATTGTGCAGAACACGTTTGGCATTGCTTCCGTGGGCTTTTACTTCCTGCTGTTCCTATATGGCTTGCGCCTATGGAAGGTGCATCCCCTGCCTTGGAGGAAGACGGCGTGGGCGACCCTGTTCTGGATGGTGTGGGTGTCGTCGGTGTTGGGCTACTGCGCCGGTGTGTGGGCGAAGGGCAACTATGTGGTGGGCAACCTGTGCGGTGTGACGGGCGACTTTATTGCCTCACAGCTTCACTCGCTGATAAAATGGGGGGCTCTGGTGTTGCTTGCATTCCTTGCTGTGGTGTTTCTTATCTTCGTCCATAAGGTGCGTTTCAAAATGCCTAAGGTGAAGATGCCTAAGGTTGACCTTGCTCCTGCCATCGACAGCGTGAAGGAGACCGTGGGCAGCATGTTCGGCCATGAGGAGGATAAGGATGAGACGGAACAGCCTAAAAAGGATAATACGCCCCAGCCTGACATGGTGGAGAACGAGAAGGTGACTTTTGCGATTGACGACGAGTTTTCGCGTATCAACCAACGTGCCCAACAACAGAACCAGCAGAATACTCCCCAGCAAAACGACGTCGCCTTCAACATCAACGACAATATGCCCGACCCACAGCCCGCCGAGGAGCCGGCACAGTATTCGGAGTTTGAGAATGTGCATACCGAGGCGCACTATACGGTCGACCAGCTGTACGACCCCCACCTAGACTTGAAGCAGTATGAAATGCCCAGCACCGACCTGCTGACCGACTGGGAGACACGCAACGTGAAGGTGTCGAAAGAGGAACTGGTAGAAAATAAGGATCGCATCGTGGACACCCTGCGCAATTATGGCATCGAGATTGTGGAGATTACCGCATCGCCAGGACCCACGGTGACCCTGTATGAGATTAAACCCGCACCAGGGGTGCGCATCTCGAAGATTAAGAACCTCGAGGACGATATAGCCCTTAGCCTGTCGGCTCTGGGCATCCGCATCATCGCCCCAATCCCCGGCAAGGGAACGGTGGGTATTGAGGTGCCTAACGCCAAGCCCCAGATTGTGTCGATGAAGAACATGCTGGAGTGTGAGGCCTTCCGCAACAGTGGCAAGATGGAGCTGCCCATAGCCTTTGGCAAGACCATCAGCAACGACCCCTACGTTGCCGACCTCGCCAAGATGCCCCATCTGCTGATGGCTGGTGCAACGGGCACGGGTAAGTCGGTGGGGCTTAATGCTGTCATCACCTCCCTACTGTTTAAGAAGCACCCTTCGGAACTGAAGTTTGTGATGGTAGACCCGAAGAAAGTGGAACTGTCTCTCTACAACAAGATTGAACGACACTACCTTGCAAAGCTGCCCGACAGCGAGGATGCCATCATCACCGACGTGCGAAAGGTGGTGCGCACCTTGAACAGCCTGTGTATCGAGATGGACCAACGCTACGACCTGCTGAGGCTGGCAGGCGTGCGCAAGATAACGGAGTATAACGACAAGTTCGTCCACCGCCACCTCAACCCCGAGAACGGTCACCGCTACCTACCCTATATCGTGCTGGTAATTGACGAGTTTGCCGACCTGATCATGACCGCAGGCAAGGAGGTGGAGCTACCCATCTGCCGACTGGCGCAGTTGGCACGTGCCGTGGGTATACACCTGATTATTGCCACCCAACGACCCACCACAAACATCATCACGGGTACAATTAAGGCTAATTTCCCCGCCCGCGCCGCATTTAAGGTGACCAGCGGCATTGACTCTCGCACTATACTCGACTGCAGCGGAGCGCAGCGGCTGATAGGGCGTGGCGACATGCTGATTTCATTGGCGGGCTCCGACCTTATCCGCATCCAGTGCGCCCTCATTGAAACAGAGGAGATAGAAGAGTTGGCAGACTTTATTGGCTCGCAACGCGGCTACCCCGACGGATTCTTACTGCCCGAATACCTCGATGAAAACGAGGAACCTAACAAAGACTTCGACCCCAAACAGAAGGACGAGTTTTTCAACGATGCTGCCCGCCTAGTGGTGGCGAACCAGTTTGGCTCCACCTCGCTACTGCAACGCAAACTGCAACTAGGCTACAACCGTGCCGGCAGAATCATCGACCAGCTGGAGGCTGCAGGCATCGTAGGTCCCTACAACGGCTCGAAGGCCCGCGAAGTTTTGGTGCACAGCGACGTGGAACTAGAGGAAATACTAAGGAACTTGTAATAAAGTGAAAAGTGAAAAATGAAAAGTGAAAAGCAAAGTAACAAATTCTCAATTCTCAATTTAATAAGTTCTTTATTTTTATTTTATTCAAAAAAAGTTCGTATCTTTGCAAATCGAAAAATATCGTTCTAATATGAAGAAAATTCTATTCTTATTGGGTGCTGCGGCGTTGATGCTGTGTGTGTCGTGCAAGAAAGAGAAGAATTGCCGCTGCTCTGTGGTGGGCAGCCAGATAGTCCGTATCATCAGCATCAACTCGGGTAGTTGCGACCAAATACACTATGCCAGCTATCACGATGCCCTAGATACTCTCCACACCGACTATCTGCTGTGCACGGACTATCCGTTTGAGGCCGACTCTCTAATCGTTAACAATTAATCTCGGAATGCTATGAAAATAAAGGCTGTCGTACTATCGCTCGTTGCGCTGACTTTGATGGTGGGCTGCACCAAGGAGAAAAGGTGCATGTGTACCTCTACCCACACGCTCGACCCCCACAACAACCCCATGGTAACTTATATACATGTGGAGAAAGGGTTCCGCTGTAATAAAATCACTCAGATCGGGTACGAGCGGCTGCTCGAAGGGCAGCTGTTGCGCGAGTGGGACGAGGTGGTCTGCGAGGAGGCTCGGGATTGAAGCCTTTCCGCTCACGCCCCCTCCGCACCGCCGCATTGGTGGTGAGGATGCTGTTGGGCATCTTCTTTATCGTTTCGGCCATCGCCAAACTGTGCGATATGGACCGATTTGAGATTTATATTTTCTCTTACAATATCCTTCCACTGAATGTGTCGTTCCTCACAGCAAGGGTGGTGACTGTATGCGAACTGTTGGTCGGCATCGGCCTTGTCGCGAATGTATTCAAACGTTTGGTCGACACTTGCGCAATGCTGATGCTCGTGGGGTTCACCCTGTTTTTAGGCTATGCGGTATTGATAGGCCGCGAGGATAGCTGCCACTGCATGGGTGCGTTGCTTGACATCGACCCTATGCATTCCATCCTCAAAAACGCCTTGCTAGTCGTGCTACTGTTATTCGCCATGGGAGCACAGCCTTGGCGATGGCGGCCACGGTGGTACGTATGGCTGCCCGTGCTGCTGGCTCCGACCGTGACGGTATTTGTCGTCTCGGCTCCCGACAACTGGCTGTTCGGCCCTAGCGAGGAGGTGTATAATGCCGACGAGTTTGCCACCGCAATTGGCAGCGAGGGTATCTTTCACGACCTCCACCTTGACCATGGTCGACATGTGCTTGCTTTCCTTACACCGGGGTGCCAGTTCTGCCGTATGGCTGACGAGAAGCTGACCCACATCTGCCGCCGCAACGGACTTGACTCCACCGCTATTATCTATTTCACTCCCACAGCCGACAGCACAATAGCGCCACTCACACTCGACACCACTACCTTTGTCCGCCCCACCTACCTCATTCCCTCTCTCACCTATGCACTCATCACCTACGGCCAACGCCCCCTCATCTTTATGACCGACCAAGGCAAAGTGTCCGCCACCTGCCACTACCGCAATATAGACGAACGAAGAATGGTGGATTTTTTAAAAATTGGAAACATAAAAATTAAGAATTAAAAAGTGGCTACGTTTTTTTTAGTTTAAAGTCGATAGTTTAAAGTTTAGAGTTGTTGGAAGTTTAAAGTTTAATGTTTTTGCGGAAGCTAAATTTTATTTTTCACTTTTAAATTAGTAACTACTTAGTTCTTAGTTCATATTTCTTACCTCTTTATGAAACGCACATTAATCATCTTGCCGCTGCTGCTGACTATTCTAGCACAGTCGTGTAACAAACGCTGCCAATGCATCGCTTATAATGGCGGCACTGTCGAATACAGCACCAAGGAGCTCGACGCACTCGGCAAAACCTGCTCAGAAATGAGATACTACGACGGCTTGACAACCCAGCGCTACACAGTTTGCGACTGGAAATACTAAATAAATTAAAAATTAAGAATTAAAATTTGACAAGTAGTTTTGGACACAAACAGTTCGCTCTAGCTTGTTGCAAGACAAATCACTGGCTCTTATTGGCCTGAAAGGCCAACACTCCTCTAGCCCAAGGCATCGCCTTGGGTAAATAATGGATATAACCGTCGCCCTGAAAGGGCAAAAGCACGATGCTTCTGCCCTTTCAAGGCGATGGTTGCTTTTGCCGTCCACCCAGAGCATTGCCCTGGGCTAAATACGTTCTGGCCTTTCAGACCGTAAACAGTATTTTTTTTTGAGTTTCTAAGATTCGACTTCGTCAAAACCAGACTCCATATCGAGCCGGCGCGTAGAAGAACACTTGTCAAACTTTAGTTAAGAATAAAAATATGCGTGAGTTCGGGATTAAATACACCATTATTCCCAATTACTGGGAAAAAGTTTTTAAAAAGCATCGGGGAAATAGGGGGAATGAATACTCCCAAAACACAATCCGTTGATTTATAGGATGGGAAGTTTGAAAGTCAAATGTCAAATGTCAAATGCTTATGCTTTTGGTTGTCGGAAGAGTTCTATAATATAATAATAAATTAATAAATTATTTTATTATTATATTATAGACCATATTGCAAGAACAAAACACATTGCATTTGACATTTGACATCTTTGCAATATATTTCCTGTTAGTAAGTTACGTGTTAACTAGTGCTGTAGATGTTATTTAACATTCAATGTCAAAAAAAAAGTTTTGGGCTGATATTGCGTAGCTTGCATACTTTCGAGTTGTGCACAAGAGCCCCCACTTGCTAATAGTCCACAATTAGCCCACGGTAATTGGGAAAATCCTCTTTTTGTCACCCGAGGCACCTCTTTGCCTGCAGCCAAAGAGAGTCTCTTTTGCCACTGAAGTGAGCCTCTTTTTTATAAAAGTGGGAAAAATGACTTTTTCTGCTCGAAAAAGTTTGTTATGTCGTTATTCCGCGCTATCTTTGCACTCGGAAACGGTCGGGAAGTGCCCAATTTCGTTCTCGTCTTCCCAGAGTGCCTTCGCTCTGCCTTCGCTCTGCCTCCACTCTGGCTTCGCTTCCGGAGGCGAAGAAAAACACAAGGCAACACGACAGCAGAAACACGACACAAACAAGAGATCATTTCTTCGTAATAGTCGTTTTCTCGCCTCGGCATAGTGCAAACACTGCGTGATTTGCCCTC
Organism: Bacteroidales bacterium; assembly: GCA_017509045.1. GTDB lineage: Bacteria > Bacteroidota > Bacteroidia > Bacteroidales > P3 > Colimorpha. The sequence continues at coordinate 11 of JAFWQP010000035.1, read as the reverse complement.
TGCACTCGACT
>JAFWQP010000034.1 GCA_017509045.1 Bacteroidales bacterium | reverse complement strand
CGGCAACACCGACAACCCACGACGCTTCGTGATAGGGCAGGACACCTCGTTCACCGCCTACTTCGCCCGGCGGATCGTAGGCATCGACAGCACGGCAGATGCCGAAGCACTCTTCACCCTCACCCCCAACCCCACGACGGGGAGGGTGACAGTGGAAATAGACCTTCCCCTGTTGCTCCGCGACGACACCCCCGGCACGGGTGAGGCTTTAATCACATTCCATGACGTTGCCGGTCACGAGGTGCTGCACAGAGCCGTCACTGCTGCACAGAACGCCGTCGAGATAAACCTCTCGTCCCTTTCTGCCGGAACCTACTTTGTCACGCTCACCACCCCAAAGTGCGTCACCTCCCGCCGTCTGGTGGTGAAGTAGGGGCAGGGCATGAGAGGCACATGAGACAGGTGGTGCGTCAACAACATGGCGCAAGAATCCCCTAGGCTGGGATAGGCCTACAGCTATACTATTATCACGGGTGTGGGGACTTGCAATGCGACTACTTCAGAGGCTCGACGTGGAGGGTGATGTGGGTGGTGGGGCCGAAATGGGCTTTCAAGGCCTGCTCAATCTCACATGTGCGGGCGTGGGCGGTGCTGAGGGGGAGGCTGCCGTCCATGCGGATGTGCAGCTCGATGGCATAGCGGCTTCCGATGCGGCGGGTGCGCAGGTGGTGCGGGTCGTGCACGTCGGGAAAAGAGGTGACGATGTCGAGTATCTGGCGTTCTACCTCGTCGGGTAGCGAGGCCTCGAGCAGCTCGGCGATGCCCTGTTTGAGAAGTTTCCACGCCACGCGGAGGATGAAGAGGGTGACGACGAGCGACGCCAGCGGGTCGAGCACCGTCCAGCGGTCGCCGAGGAGGATGGCGCCGCCAATACCCACGAGGGTGCCGAGCGAAGAGAGGGCATCGCTGCGATGGTGCCACGCGTTGGCCTCGACGGCAGGCGAGTTGAGGGTGCGTCCACGGCGGACAGTGTATTGGTAGACCAGCTCCTTGAGCAGCACAGAGACTACCGCCGCCCATAGCGCCAACATGCCGGGGGCGACAAGGGTGCCGCCACGATACCAGAAGAGCAGCGCATTGACAGCCTTGTAGCCGATGCCCACAGCCACAGCCGCCAAGGCAACGCCGATAAGGGTGGTGGCAAGGGTCTCGTACTTGCCGTGGCCGTAGTCGTGGTCGCAGTCCTCGGGCTTGCCGCTGATATGCACAAAGAGCAGCACCACGGCGTCGGTGAGGAGGTCGGAGAGCGAATGGACGGCGTCGGCGGTCATGGCGGCACTGTGTCCGACAATGCCGGCGACAAACTTAAAGAGGGTGAGCAGCACGTTGGCCGCGCTGCCCACCAAGGTCACTTTGTATATCTCACGCTCGCGTGACATGATGAAAATTGAAAAAGTGAAAGGTGAAAATTGAAATCTCGCGGGAGCAATTGTTTTGCTTCCGTGAGATTTCGTTTATAAATTATCAGTTATAACTTTACTTTGTTACCAAGCGGTAGGTGTCGCTGGCGATGACGTACTCTTCGTCGGTGGTGACCACGACGGTGGCAACCTTTGAGTCGGGGGTGCTGAGGATGACATCCTCGCCCATAATCTTGTCGTTGAGCTCGAGGTCGACCTTGATGCCGAGGCACTCGAGGCCTTCGAGGATAGGACGGCGCATGAACCAGGCGTTCTCGCCGATGCCGCCGGTGAAGAGGAGGAGGTCGCAGCCACCCATCTCGGCCATATAGCCGCCGATGTAGCGTTTGACGCGCTGGGCAAACATGTCGAAGGCGTAGGTGCAACGCTCGTCGCCTGCGTCACGTCCGGCACGGATGTCGCGCATATCCTGCTTGTCGCCGCTGATGCCGATGAGGCCGCTCTGCTTGTAGAGCACCTTGGTGAGTTCCTTGGAGGTCATGCCCTGGTCCATGAGGTAGAGGAGCACGCCGGGGTCGACATCGCCGCAGCGTGAGCCCATCACAAGGCCTTCGAGGGCGGTCATACCCATGGTGGTGTCGAAGCTCTTGCCGTGGTCGATGGCGGCAATGGATGCACCGCTGCCGAGGTGGCAGGAGATAATCTTGAGGTCGTTCCAGTCGCGGCCAATCATCTTGGCGGCCTTCTCGGCGACGAACTTGTGGCTGGTGCCGTGGAAGCCGTAGCGACGGATGCCGTACTTCTGATAATACTCATAGGGCAGACCATAGAGGAACGACTTGGGCGGGAGGGTACTGTGGAAGGCGGTGTCGAAGACGACGGCCTGCGGCACGTTGGGCAGCACTTCGCGCATGGCGTAGATACCGGCGAGGTTGCCGGGGGTGTGCAGCGGGGCGAGGTGCTCGAGGCTCTTGATTTGCTCGATGACCTTGTCGGTGACAAGGGCGCTGTCCTTGAATATTTCGCCACCGTGGGCTACGCGGTTACCGACGGCACTGACCTCGTTGATGTCCTTAATGACGCCAATCTTGGGGTCGACCAAAGCGGCGAGAACCATCTTGATACCCTCGGTGTGGTTGGGGATGGGACGCTGCTCGTAGTGCTTTTCGCCACGATACTTGTGTGTAAATTCACCCATTTCTAAACCGATACGCTCCAAAAGACCCTTAGCCATTACTTCGGCGTTGTTGGCCATGTCAATCAGCTGATATTTGATTGACGAACTGCCGCAATTGAGAACTAATATTTTCATGATTGAAGTTTAAATTATTGAATATTATTAATTTCCTTATTTCTTGGCACAAAAATTGAACTTTCAAAGATACGAAAAAAAACGGAAATAAAAGTTAAAAATGATAACAAACTGGGTGGAATAATAGAAAAAAACGCATTATCCTAAAGGAAACCACCAATAATATATGTGAGTTCGGGATATAATAATTGCAGAAATGCGCAGTCTCTTTCAAAAACAAGGTGCAAAGCATCCCACCTTCGACCTCGTGTCGTTGTTGTCTGCCTCGTTGTAGAGGAAGTGGGCAAGCATACCAGCCCTGAAACCCACCACCGCACAACGGCGGTAAAAGGTGTTGCGGGTCCTGCCGCCCGACTTCAAGGTCAGCTGTCGCTGTATCTCCATCCGCACATCCAGATTCTTGCTCAGAAGCCCATATTCGTCATGTGCTTCGGCTACACCTCGTCACCCTTGCAGTCTCACCTCGAAGAGCTTCGTCAGATTCACGTCCAACATTACGAAAAAAGAGCTTGCAACAAGCAATGAAAAATAGGTGGATTTAACTCTCCAAATAATAAACCGTTGATTTATAGGAATGGAAGTTTGAAAGTTAAATGTTAATTGTCAAATGCGTATGCTTTTGGTTGTCGGAAGAGTTCTATAATATATAATAATAAAATAATGAATTATTTTATTATTATATATTATAGGCCATATTGCAAGAAGAAAACACATTGCATTTAACATTTAACATTTAACATCTTTGCAATGTGTTTTCTATTAATAAGTTATGTATAAAATGGTGCTTTGTGTGTTATTTGACATTTGGAGCAAAAAGTAACGTTTTTGATTGATATTGCGTCACTTGTATTCATTTCGAGTTATGCACAAATAGCCTCACTTACGAATAGTCCATAAGTAGCCTATTGTATTGGGGAAAATCCTCTTTTTGTCACTTGAGACACGTCTTACCCGATAACCAAGAGAGCCTCTTTTGCCACCCAAGAGAGCCTCTTTTTTTAAAAAGTGGGAAAAATGACATTTTCTGCTCGAAAAAGTTTGTCATGTCGTTATTCCGCACTATCTTTGCATTCGAAAACGGTCGGGAAATGGCAAATCTCGGATGCGTTTTCACAGAGTGCCTTCGCTCTGCCTCCACTCTGGGTTCGCTCTGCCTTCGCTCTGCCTCCACTCCTAAGATTGGAGGCATGGTGAACCCAAGATGGGATGAAAAAGTCTTCAACGTTGTATAAAGTGAGAGCAGAGAGAGCTTGCTCACTATGCCGAACCAAACAACGTCACGAAGTAACGTTGTATAAAGTGAGAGCAGAGAGAGCTTGCTCACTATGCCGAGCCAAACAACGTCACGAAGTAACAATAACTATCCGATTGTCGGATAACACCTCTGTTGATAACGCATCTTTGTACAATTATTATACAAAGTGGAAAAAGAAAGTCTAATTTCAAAAAAAAGTCGTATTTTTGCAAATTAATATATAATTGTTTTGATATGCAACCTTTACTGATTTACAATACTCTTTCGCATCAGAAAGAACTTTTCAAACCGCTCACTCCCGACCATGTGGGAATGTATGTGTGCGGACCTACCGTATATGGCGACGGCCATTTGGGTCATGCCCGTCCCGCCATCACGTTCGACGTGGTGTTTCGCTATCTGCGACACATCGGCTACAAAGTGCGCTATGTGCGCAACATCACCGACGTGGGACACCTCGAGCATGATGCCGACGAAGGAGAGGACAAGATAGCCAAGAAAGCACGCCTCGAACAGCTGGAGCCGATGGAGGTGGCACAGTACTACACCAACCGCTACCATGCCGCCATGGACGCGCTGAATGTGCTGCGTCCCAGCATCGAGCCGCATGCCAGCGGACATATCCTCGAGCAGATTGAGCTGGTGCAGAAGATTATCGATGCCGGCTATGCCTATGTGAGCAACGGCAGCGTCTATTTCGACGTGCGCAAATACCAAGAGGACACCAAGAAGTACGGCTGCCTGAGCGGACGTGTGATTGACGAGATGCTCTCTACCACCCGCGAATTGGATGGACAGGAAGAGAAACACTTCTCGGGCGACTTTGCGCTGTGGAAAAAAGCAGCACCCGAGCACATCATGCGCTGGAACTCTCCTTGGAGCGTGGGCTTCCCCGGTTGGCACACTGAATGCACCGCCATGGGTACCAAGTATCTAGGTGAGACCTTCGACATTCACGGTGGCGGCATGGACTTGATGTTCCCCCACCACGAAAGCGAGATTGCTCAACAAACGGCAGTATGCGGTCACGGGCCCTGCAAATACTGGATGCACAACAACATGATTACCATCAACGGACAGAAGATGGGCAAGTCGCTGGGCAATTTCATCACCCTCGACGAGTTCTTCACCGGTAAGCACGAACTGCTCGACCAAGCCTACACGCCCATGACCATCCGCTTCTTCATCCTGCAAGCACACTACCGCAGCACGGTGGACTTCAGCAACGAGGCATTGATTGCCGCCGAGAAAGGCTATGCCCGCTTGATGCAGGCCTACAAGACCCTTGGTCGCCTACAGCCCTCGAAGACAAGCAGCGTGGATGTGAAGGAATATCGCCAGAAGTGCTACGACGCCATGAACGACGACTTCAACACCCCCATCGTCATCAGCCACCTGTTCGATATGGCTAAGGTCATCAACACCGTGAACGATAAGAAGGCAACCCTCACACAGGCGGACATCGACGAGCTGAAGGGAGTGATGGACACCTTTGTGTTCGAGATCATGGGTCTGCGCGACGAAGCGAGCAGCGACAACACAGCCCTCATCGACGGACTGATGAAAATGATACTCGACATCCGCGCCACCGCCAAAGCCAACAAAGACTGGGCTACCAGCGACAAGATTCGCGACGAGCTGGGCACGCTTGGCGTGACAGTGAAGGACGGCAAGGACGGCGCGACATACGAACTATGAATGAATGTATGAATAATTGCGTAAATGATTGATTGTGTAAATGCTTAAGTAAAATAACACATAAACAATCAAGCAATCAAACAATCAGACAATCAAACCATGTATTCATACAAATACCCCCGCCCTGCGGTGACAGCCGACTGTGTAGTAATAGGCAGTGCAGCCGACAGCAGTCGCTATGTGTTGCTCATCCAGCGTGGCAACGAGCCCTACAAAGGCTGTTGGGCACTACCTGGGGGATTTATGGATATGGACGAGACCTTGGAGCAGTGTGCCCTTCGCGAACTGAAAGAGGAAACAGGACTGACACCATCGGGCGATATAACAGAACTGAAGAGCTTCAGCACCGTCGACCGCGACCCACGTGGCAGAACCATCACCGTGGCATTCCTCATAGAAATGCCTCTGACCGAGGCTAAAGGCGGTGACGATGCCGCCGATGCACGGTGGTTTCCGCTCAACGAGCTGCCCCCGCTGGCATTCGACCACGACGAAATAATAAAAGAAGCCTTGGCAAGGATACAATAATTAGCAACAAGCTCCGTTATTGCTCTGCTATGACTAAGAAAAAGAAAATCACCTTTTCCATCGGCATCGTGCTGTTGGCCATGCTGCTAGGGCTGCTGGTCGGTATCATGACTGCACCCAAACTGGATGCCCAATACTGGCAACAGCAAGAGATGGAGAGTGCCATGAGCCGACGCATCAGTACCGTGTTGGAACTGATAGACAACAACTATGTGGACGAGGTAAACTACGACTCTATTACCGAACAGATGATGAATGCCTTGCTCACCACCCTCGACCCCCACAGCTCATACCTCACACCTTCCGAAACGGAGGAGGCCGCAGAGTCGATAAGCGGAAAATTCGAAGGTGTCGGCATCACACTGAGTTTCCTAGGCGACAGCGTCTATGCCGCGCAGGTATTGCCTGGCGGTCCTGCCAGCAAGGTGGGCATACATCCTGGCGACCGCATTATGCGTGTCGATACCACATTGGTGTCGGGTGCAAGCTACGGCGGGCATAATTCTGACGTGGTAGACCTGATACGCGGTCCACGCTACAGCACCGTGCAGCTGGCCATCCAACGACAAGGGTCGCCGAAGCTCCACATCTTTAAGGTGCGCCGCGATGTGATACACATGCCTACAGTGCCCGCCTACGTCATGCTCGACAAACATACCGGCTACATCAGAATATCACGCTTTGGCACAGCCACCGCCTACGAATTCCGCCTCGCCTTGCAACAACTGCTAAGCGAGAACATGCTTCAGCTGATACTCGACCTCCGCGACAATAGCGGTGGCTCGCTAGAGTCGTGCATCGGCGTGTGCGACGAACTGCTGCCCAAAGGCAACCTAATCGTTTACACCCAAGGCGTGCACAGTGGTCGCAGCGACATCTACGCCTCACAGGGAGGCTTGTTTGAAGAGGGTCGCCTGATGGTGCTCATCGACGAAGGCTCCGCCAGCGCCAGCGAGATTGTTGCTGGTGCCATACAGGACAACGACCGCGGCACCGTGATAGGCCACCGCAGTTTTGGCAAAGGACTGGTGCAACGACAATTCGGCCTACCCGACGGTGCCACCATGATGCTCACCATAGCACGCTACTATACCCCCTCGGGACGGTGCATACAGCGCCCCTACGACAAAGGCACCGACGAATACTACAGCCAGTACATCACCCGCATTATCCAGAACTATGCCTCCGCCGACTCGATACTCGACGCCGAATACGACACCACCCAGACCTTCCTCACCAAGAAAGGTCGCAAAGTGTACGGCGGTGGCGGCATCCGACCCGACATACTACTGCCCTACATCACCGACACCAACCTAATCTACTACAACCGCCTAATCGGTTACCACGTACTAGAAGACATCGTACACCTACAGCTCTTCGAACACTACGACCAACTCATCCAACGCTACCCCACCCTCGACCAATTTGTGCAGCGTTATCAAGTAGACGAAACCACATGGCAGTCAATCCTCACCCTTGCCGACAAGAAGAAGATACCTCGCCACACAGGCAGCATCAAAAAATATGGCAACGAAATCCGCGACCGATACAAGGCCATCCTTGCCAGCTCGCTCTACGGTGAAAACGCCTACTACACCATTGCGCTACATAACGACTCAGAACTACAGCGCGTCCTCAAGATATTAAATAACTAAAAATAAAACCATGAAACGGATAATCCCATTAGTATTATTGGCAGTCTTCACCTCGTGCAGCCTCTCTGCACAAAAAGCCACCCTTTCAGGCACCCTCACCGGCTTACCCGATGGCACCGTCGCCATCCTTAACGAAATAGTTAACGACCGCCTTCAGCCTATCGACACTCTCCGTCTCAACAAGTCGGGCGACTTCAAGCTGACCCTCTCCCCCACCGCTCCCACACTCTATATCCTCCAGACCGACAGCCGCGACGGAGGCATCTGCCACCTAATGGTCGAGCCTAAGGACAAAATCACCGTCGACATCCTCTACATGCCCGACCAGCATGTCTTCAAAATTACCCAGTGCAAAGGTTCTCGCAACATAGAGCTCTATCGCCAGTTCTACGACATCCTGCTCGGTGCCGTCAATCCCACCCTGCAGACCCTCGTCCCGCAACAGATAGAACAGCTGCTGTCGAAAAACAAAGAGGTGATCATGAGCGCCTTCCTAGTCACCTTCTTCGAACAAGAATTTGAAAGCCACGCCGCCCTCTACGCCGAGATCCGCGACGCACTGATAAAGAAACACCCCAACGACCCCTACGTCAAACATCTCAACGACCGTCTCAAGAGCGTGCTGCTGCCGGGCATGGAAGCTCCCGAAATCAGCATGAAAGACACCGAGGGCAACACCCGCCGCCTCTCCGACCTGCGGGGCAAGGTGGTGCTCATCGACTTCTGGGCATCGTGGTGCGGTCCCTGCCGCCGCGAGAATCCCAACGTGGTGAAACTATATAAAAAATACCACGACCGTGGGTTCGAAATCTACAGCGTCTCGCTCGACAAGGAGAAGTCAGCCTGGCTAAAAGCCATCAAGGACGACGGCCTCGTGTGGCCCAACCACGTCAGCGACCTCAACGGCTGGACCTCCTCGGGCGGCAAAACCTACGGCATCATGTCCGTCCCCTCTACCGTGCTGGTCGACAAAGACGGCAAAATCATCGCCCGAAACCTGCGCGGCTCGGAACTGGAGAAGAAACTATCTGAAATATTCGACTAACAATAGAGAACTTCTAAAAATTCGTTTTATTCGTTATCATGCCTGCATGAAGATTCAGATAATAAATTCGTCAGATTCGTGCAATTCGTGTTCAAAATTAATAAATAGAAGTTAACAATAATTCATACTGCACAATGATTACCAACACCATGATAGAAATGGCCTTGAGCCATGTCAACGACCCCGACCTAGGGCGTAGCCTCACCGAGCTGGGCATGATTGAGAACATTGCCATCGATGGCAAGAAGGTCTCCTTCGACCTAGTCCTCACCACCCCTGCCTGCCCCATGAAGCAGCGCATGAGCGACGACTGTGTCAACGCCATCCACGAATATGTCGACCGCGAGGCGGAAGTGACCGTCAACCTCACTTCACGTCCCGTCACCATGCCCGACCCCCACGAGCTAGTCCCCGGCGTGAAAAACGTCATCGTCGTAGCCTCAGGCAAAGGCGGTGTGGGCAAGAGCACCGTCGCCGTCAACCTTGCTGTGTCGCTCGCCAAGACAGGTGCCTCAGTCGGTCTTATCGATGCCGATATTTACGGTCCCTCCATCCCCATCATGTTCAACGTGGGTCAGGAAGACATATACGGCGAACAACACGACGGTAAGACTTACATGCTGCCCGTCGAACGCTACGGCATCAAGCTGATGTCCATCGGATTCCTTGTCGACCCCGACAAGGCACTCGCTTGGCGTGGTCCCATGGCATCGGGAGCCCTCAAACAACTCGCCACCGAGACCTGGTGGGGCGAAATCGACTACCTTGTTGTCGACATGCCTCCGGGAACAGGCGACGTGCAGCTCACCCTCGCGCAGACCCTCCCCGTCACCGGTGCCATCATCGTCAGCACCCCCCAGCAGGTAGCCCTTGCCGACGTAGTCAGAGGTGTAGAGCTGTTCCGCAACCCCAGCCTCAACATTCCTGTGTTAGGCTTTGTCGAGAACATGGCATACTTCACCCCTGCCGAGCTGCCCGACCATAAATACTACATCTTTGGCCGTCAAGGCTGCCGTCGGCTTGCCGAGGAGATGAACATCCCCCTGCTAGGCGAGATACCCCTAGTGCAAAGCATTGCCGAGAGTGGCGACAACGGACGCCCCGTGGCACTGTGGAGCGACACCGAAACACCCGAAAGCAAAGCATTCATGGAGGTGGCAGAAAACGCCATCCGCGAGATATGCAAGATAAACAATAAATAAATGGAAAATTGAAAATGGAATGTGTTATCGTGTGAATGTGTGAATGTGTAAATCTTTGATTAACGAATTTTCATTTTTCACCTTTGAGAACTTCTAAAAATTCGTTTTATTCGTTATCATGCTTGCATGAAGATTCAAACTATCAATTCGTTAGATTCGTGCGATTCGTGTTCGAAAGTAAGGATGTCCGGTGGACATACGTCGGTGCGGCAGCCAATTTTTAATTCTTAATTTTTAATTCTTAATTCTTAATTATGACCGACCAAGAGAAACCCATCATTGAGGCTCGCGTCAAGAACGCCCTCGAACAAATCCGCCCCTACCTCCAGCAGGACGGTGGCGACGTTGAATATGTCGACATGACCAACGAAGGTGTTGTCATGGTGCGCCTCAAAGGCCACTGCGGCAGCTGTCCCCATGCCTTACAAACCCTCAAGCAAGGCATCGAAACAGCCGTCAAACGTGTCATCCCCGAAGTAAAATCAGTCGAGAGAGTATGATCTACACCAAAACTGGCGACTCCGGCACCACCGCCCTCATCGGCGGCACCCGTGTCAGCAAATCGCATCCCCGCGTAGAGGCCTACGGCACCGTCGACGAACTGGGAGCCCACATAGCTCTATTGGCCGACCAGCTGGCTCCCCAGCCCGCCTTCGACGCTCCACACGCACTGCTACAACAGGTACAGCGGCAGCTGTTCACCATCCAAACCCTGCTGGCTCTTGAGCCCAATCCGCCACACCCCTCTGGCATCGACATTGAGGGCTACAGCGCTCAACTCGCCACCCACTGCAACACCCTCGAACAGGCCATCGACACCCTCCAGGCCGCCCTACCCCCTTTCCGCGGGTTCGTCATCCCTGGTGGCAACGCCATATCCTCCCAATGCCATGTGGCACGCACCGTCTGCCGCCGTTCCGAGCGTCGCATCGTCGAGCTATACACACTAGAGCCCTCCTCCGTAAATCCCGCCGTGCTTTCCTACATCAACCGGCTCTCCGACTACCTGTTCACCCTCTCGCGCCATATACTGGCAACACTGGGGTGTGAAGAATGCTTATTGTAAACATATTTATAATTAGTGAATTGTGAATAGCGAATTGACAAATGACTGCGGCCAACTCAATTCACAATTCACTAATCACAATTCACAAATAAAACAACATTTTCTTTGTTCATACCAGAAAAAAGTGTACTTTTGCAAAAAAAATAATTTGAGCCTTTTATAGATTGCGTATTGTAAACGAACAAGTTACAAGCCTCACAAATGCCGTTTTCATATACAGATTTCTGCACAGAGGCCAACAACTATCAAATAGGAGAAACGAAAAATGTATTGGACACTAGAATTGGCAACAAAGTTAGAGGATGCTCCATGGCCTGCCACCAAGGACGAATTGATTGACTACGCCCAGCGTACAGGCGCTCCCATGGAGGTTATTGAAAATTTGATGGAAATTGAAGACGAGGGCGACCCCTACGACAGTATCGAAGACCTTTGGCCCGACTACCCCACCAAGGAAGACTTCTTCTTTCAAGAGGATGAATATTAAGCGAAATTGAAAATAAGATTGTCACCGACGATACGCCGGCTGCCCCTTCACTTTCTTACTTAGATTATAGTTATTACTTCATACAACAAAGAACCATTACCAACATGCGTATTTCAATCTTAGGATCAGGCAATGTCGCCACCCACCTGGCACTCAACCTACGACAACGGTGGCATATCATCGACCAAATATGGTCGCGCAACATCGAACATGCCAAATCCTTGGCCGACCGCGTCGAAGCGCAGGCCATCGACGACCTGTCGCAACTCCACACCAACGCCAACCTCTACATTCTAGCCATCAGCGATGATGGCCTCGAAGAGGTTGCCAGCAAACTCCACTTAGGCAACGCCATAGTGGTACACAGTTCCGGAGCCGCACCCCTCGACATACTCAAAAACACCAGCACACGCTACGGTGTCATATGGTCACCTCAGTCCTTCGTCCGCGACATAGCCCTTGAGTACAACGACCTACCCGTCTGCATCGAAGGATGCGACAAGAAGACCGAAGACGATATCGACGAAATCGTCCGTACCTTTACCCCCAACATCTACCGCACCACCTGCCAGCAACGGCAATACCTGCACCTTGCATGCGTGTTCGTCAACAACTTCACCAACGGCCTCTATGCCCTCGCGCAAATGCTATGCGAAAAGCACAACGTCCCATTCGAGGTACTATACCCCATCATCCTCACCACCGCTAAACGAGTGCAGTGGGGCGATGTGCGATACCTACTGACAGGCCCCGCCGTCCGTGGCGACAATAAAACCCTCAACCTTCACCGCCGCCTCTTAGCCGGAAACGAACAGATGCTGGAAGCCTACGACGCGTTTACCCGCCTGCTCCAGCAAATCAAGCTGTCATGATCGACACCCACTGCCACCTCTACGACGAGGCATTCGACAGCGACCGCTCCGCCGCTGTCTCTCGTGCCATCGACGCTGGCGTAGACACCATGTTGCTTCCTGCTATCGACAGCCTGAGCCATCATCGCCAAGAGGCTCTCGCCACTGCATACCCCCAGCACTTCCGACAAATGATGGGGCTGCACCCCACCTCGGTGAATGCCGATTTCCAAAAAGAACTCGACATAGTGCAGCACAAACTCTTTGAAATTGAAAATTTAAAAGTGAAAAGTGAAACCTCGCAGGAGCGGGCATCTCAAGACCTCAATAATTTCAATTTTCATTTTTCACCTTTCAATTCAAAAAAGTACGTCGCCGTCGGTGAAATAGGCCTCGACCTATATTGGGACAAAACCTTCCTCGACCAACAGCTCCACGTTCTGCGCCAGCAAATGCTTTGGGCCGAGCAGTTGGGACTACCCGTCTGCCTGCATGTCCGCAAGGCGCATAACGAACTCTTCGGCCTCCTGCGCGACCTCAACCGTCCGCAATACAGCGGTGTCATGCACTGCTTCGGCGGCAGTGTGCAAGAAGCCCATCGTGCCGTAGAGATGGGCTTCCACATTGGCATAGGCGGAGTCGTCACCTACAAGAACGCCACCCTTGCCGACGTGGCTCGCGCCGTACCCCTCGACCGCATCCTGCTCGAAACCGACTCCCCCTACCTCCCTCCCGTCCCCTATCGTGGCAAACGCAACGAGAGTTCCTACATCCCTATTATCGCAGACTTCATCGCCACCCTTCGTGGCATCACCCTGCAAGAAGTCGCCGACACCACCACCGCCTCCGCTAGGCAGCTGTTTCGTCTTTAACCCAAATCGGTCATTAGGGTTTATGGCAGATTAGTATTTGTTCCGAGCATATTGGTCGCATCGCTGGCGAAGTCGTAGCGGGCTACGGCGAGACAGGGATGTGGACAAGATGCCGGAAGAAATGCTGAGATGCCAT
>JAFWQP010000002.1 GCA_017509045.1 Bacteroidales bacterium | reverse complement strand
GTCGTACTCCATGTCGTCCAGCAGTCCGTTGATGGTGTAGGTGGTGAGCGAGGTGGTCACCTGCGTGCCGGTGCCTAGGTCGAAGCCGTGGAAGCCGTACTCGATAATCCATTGCAGGGCCATCGGGTCGGGATTCCAGTAGACATCGACGCTGTTGGCGGTGACGTTGCGAGTGCCAAGTCCGGTGACATCGGGACAGACTGCGGTGGTGAAGACGATGGTGTCGCCCCAATCACCAACAATGTTGTTTGCAGAGCCACAGAGCGGGCGCACTGAGGCGTTGTAGGAGGTGTTGGCAGTAAAGCCTCCGACGGTGGCAGGATGGCTGGTGACAGTGTAGATGCTGTCGAGACCGCCGCTGGTCCACACGTGGATTTCCCACATGTTCTCGTAGCCACGAGGAGTCCAGTCGAGGGTGGCGGTGGCATTGGTGACGGCAGTGACATGGAGGCTGTCGGGAGCGAGACAGGGCAGGCTGTCGGTCACGAAGCCGTCGATGACCCAGTCGCTATAGCCAGCAGAGTCGGCGGTGCAGTCCTGACGTACACGGAAGGTGTAGCTGGTAGAGGGTTGCAGACCGGTGAAGGTGTAGGTGTTGCCGGTGACGTGGATGTCGGTGGCGGGCCAGTCGGTGGCGACGGCCTCCTTGACGTTCACCTCATAGTCGGTGCCATTGCCTGTCCATGTGATAGTAGCATTCTCGTAGGTGTGAGAGATGCCAGTGATGACAGGCTGGTGGCATGCCACACCAACGCAGCTGACAAGCTGCATGACCGGACGCCACGATGCAACGGCCTTGTTGCCGCTGTAGGACGAGGAGATTGATGTCACATCGGGATTATCGGAATCGGAGTAGTAGTAGAGCACCTTATTGCCCGTGCATGGTTCGGAACGGAACACATAGGCACTACCATCGTAGTCATAGCTATTGTCGTCGACGATAACCATCAAATTGCTGCTGCCATCGTAGTGGTAGATAGTGTCGAGGGCGAAGAAGTTCCATCCCTGCGAGCAGTTGAGCGGACCGGAGTAGACCTTGGCCGCCGTAGCAGTGTTGAGCGCTACCACATCGGACGTGCTGCTGAAGGTGCTCAGCGTGGTGGGCTGGAAGTAGATGGTGCAGTTGGTCTTCACAGTGGAGGGTGACGAATAGTCGTAGTAGTAGGCGATGAACTGGATGTCCATAGGTCCTCCAATTTCAGCACTGTCGATAATTGTTTCAGAAAGGGTGTAGTTATAGAAGTTGTTGACAGGTGCGTAGTAGGTGGTTCCGCCAGAGGAGGCACTGCCAATGGCAAAGACATCGGAGTTGTCGCACATGGAAGTGGTGAGAGTGTTGGCATACGACCAGCGGCCTGTGTCACCCACGGTGCAGATGGGACGGATATAGAAGTCGTAGGAGGTCAGCGTATCAAGACCAGGGATAAAGACGGGATGCGACGTTACCGTCATCGAGGTACCAGCCGAGGTGCCACGGACATAACCTTGCGGACCGTACTCGACCTGCCACTGCATAGCCGGGGTGATGTCGACCCAGTCAAGGGTGATGGTGCTAGTGGTAGCAGTGGTGGCAAAGACATTGCGCGGATAGATACAAGTGGGAACGTAGTCGAGCATAAAGTCGTCGACATAAGCATACCACGAGCTGGAGGGACGGTCGGCCTTAAGGGCGACGTAACGACCGCTACCAGAGTAAGTGGAAAGAGGTACTTCGACCAGAGTCCAGGATGTGCCACTTGTGATGACGATAGTATCCACACCCACGAATGTGGTGATGTCGTCAGGATCGGTCATCACACCCACTTGGAACACCGGAGTGTAACTAGCAGAGGATGCTCTAGCCCAGAAGCTGAACTGGAGGCCGTTTACGCTGATGGAGGTGTCGACTCCAGGAACGACGACGCACTGGTAGTCGCCATAGGTGCCGGTAGTAGTGGTGTTGTACCAGTAGAGACCGTGTGCACCGCCGGGCGTGTGGTTGTAGGTGCTGCTGCCCACGTAGGGGTAGCCGCCATAAGAGGTACCATTGTTGAGGTGGTGCCAGCAGTCTATGAAGGGCGAACCCGTGGTGCTGGTACCCGTAGTATAGGCATCGAGGTTATCACTCCAAGGCATGGCGATGATGGGACCGCAACCGGTGCGGAATGCAACCATGTCGTAGTAGGTGGTGTCGGAGCAAGAAGAGCCCACGCGCACCTCATACCGAGTGTTGGGAGCCAGGCCTGTGAGGGTATAGGTTTGGCTAGTGTAACCTGTGGCAACAGTAGTCCATGTCGTGGCACCAACAGCGCGATAGCCGATGTTCCACGATGTTTCGGTGTGGCCAGGTATCCATGAGAAATAAGCGGTGGTGACGTCAACGCTATCGACAATCACATCGGGGGCAGCGCAAGTGGCTGTCTGGATGCAGTCGCCCATGCCGCCGTTGCCACCCGTGGTGAGACGCATATTGGTACGCCAGAAAGAGTTGCTTGCCGTCACAGTACCCAAGTCAGCATACGAATAGGGAGTATCGTTGCGATATACACGATGCGACATGTGTGGTGTGGTCTGTTGGTAGTAGAAGTTAGCTCCAGATTCCGTGCCAGTGCCATTCTTGACGATGGCGACTATGATGTTGCTGGTGCCGTTGTAGGCGAACGTGCCACGGTTGAACTCGAAATGGTTCCAACCCGAAGTGGTGCAGTTGATGGGACCCTCATAGACCAGCTGTAGGTCGGCCACAGGAGCAAAGTTGTCGCACGATGACATTGTGGTATGGCACATGTAAATGGTGCAGTTGGTAGTATTGGCCATAGGAGTAGAGCCCGCATACTGGAAATCAATGCCACTGAAATAGACAGCCCCGCTGTTAACCTCAGAGGAAAGAATGAGATGGTTGCAATAGCTGTAATTGTATTGGCCATTGACAGGCATAACATCGGTTGTGCCGGTGCCTGGGGTTCCGATGGCGTAGGTTGCTGCAGGGCTTGAACCACTGCTGCTACCACCACTTGTGGTATCCCACTGTATGCAAGGCAAGCCTTGTGTGCTGAAATTGCGCACAAAGGCTTCTCCCTCAGAGGTGGCACACTGTGCAGAGACAGAGATGGTATACATCGTGTCGGGGGTGAGACCCGTAAGGACGATGGAGGTGTTGGGAGTGGTAACGGTGGTGGCACCCACAAGCGAGTCGGCAGCATAGCCATATCTGACGATAAAGTTGGCGGGGGTGATGCCTAGCAGGTCGCTATAGCTCCAAGTGACACGAGCATTCGACACGGTAGGATTGACCGTCAGTTGCTCAATCTCAGGACAGTTGGGCATTTCTTTCAGCGTGAAGTCGTCAACGTAGGCATACCAGCTAGAGACAGGACGCAGGGCACGCAGTGCCACATACTGACCCGCGCCAGTGTAGGTGCCCAGCGCGACGGTGTACTCGGTAAAGGTGGTATTGGGACCCACATACACCTGAGCCACGGATGTGAAGGTTGTGGCATTGGTCGGGTCGGTCATCACACCCACCTCGAAAGAGGGACTGTAGCTGGTGCTGGACGACTTGGCCCAGAAGCTCACCTGCAACGTGTTGATGGGATAGGTGGTAGTATCGACACCCGGCAGCACTACAATCTGATAGTCGCCGTATGTACCGGTGGTAGTGGTGTTGTACCAATAGAGACCCTTTGTGCCTCCTGGAGTGTGGTTATACGTGCTACTGCTGCTAACGTATGGATAGCCGAAATAGCTGGTGCCGTTGTTGAGGCGTTCCCAACAGGGAACAAAGGTGGCACTGCTGCTCGAGCCAGTCACCGCATCTTCGAAGCCGTATGTGAATGGCAGGGTGCGTATAAAGTCGCATGCAGTACGGAAGGAGATGTATGCCGAGCCCGCCGAACCGCCTACGCAGTCGGGAGACACATACACATCGTATGCAGTGTTGGAAGTAAGACCTGTGAGTGTCAGACTGGTGTCATAAACAGTCACGATAGTGCCTGAGCCGATGGTGAAGCCATAGGGACCATACTCGACAGTCCATGAGGAGGTGCCCATGGTGTCGATCCAAGTGATATCGGCAGAGGTCTGTGTAATGTTGGTAGCTGTCAGATTTTCAACAGGCAGACACGAGGGGATATAATCCACCACAAGGTCATCCAAATAAGGATAACAGTATTCAGCATCAATCGACTTGATGGCGATATAGCGTCCGCTGTCGGTATAGTGATTGAACATGACGGTGAATTCCTCCCATGTCGAGAGGTTCACATTAGCCACAGTGTCGACAGGCTGGAAGGTGGTTTCGTCAGCGGGGTCGGTCATCACACCCACAATGAGACGGTGGGGGTAGCTGGTGTTGGTCTTATAGAGCCAGAAGCTAAGCTGCAAGGAGTCGATAGGCGGTGCAAAGAGAGGCAGCACCATATAGCTCCATGTAGAACTCGTGGAGTACATATACATCGCCTTACTACCGCCAGGGGTATGGTTGTAGGAGGTGGAAGCGCTGGGATACTGCGAGCTGTAGTTGGTCTTCTTATACCAGCAGTCGGGCAGCGGGTCGGCAATCGTGGTCGACCATGTGTCGAAGTGCTCAACAAAAGGCACTGGAGTACCGCCACATTCGGTGCGGAACTGCAGTTTGGCATAAAGCACCGTGTCGGTGCAGTTGGGGGATACCCTCACCTCGTACGGAGTGTTAGCGGTGAGGCCGCTGATGGTAACGTTGGGAGTCGACACACCCATGATGACAGGAGTCCAAATAGTGTCGCTCAGGGGACGGTATTCCACATCCCACGAAGTCTCCTGATAGCCGGGAATCCAGGAAAGGTAGGCCTCGGTCTCACGGACACTGTCGATAATCACGGCAGGCTCTGCACAAGAGGCTGTGGTGATGCAGTTGCCACCGCCATTGCCACCCGTGGTGAGGCGCATATTGGTACGCCATACCGAGTTGCTAGCCGTCTGAGTACCCAATTCGGCAAAGGTATAGGGATTGTCGTTGCGATAGACGCGGTGGCTTATCGACCCACTCATGGATTCATAGTAGAATGTCGCATTCCCATCGGTGGCACCACTGTTGTCCACAATGGCCACTATCATGTTGCTGGTGCCGTTGTAGGCGAAAGTGCCACGGTTGAACTCAAAGTGGCTCCAACCATCCGTTGTCGGGGTACAGTTCAGCGGGCCTTCGTATACCAGCACCAAGTCGCTAGGATTGGCGAAATCGTCGCAGGTAGTCATGTTGGTATGGCACATATAGAGGGTGCAGTTGGTCTTGTTGGTCATGGCCGACGTGCCAGCAAACCTGAAGTCGATGCCGCTGATGTAGGTAGTGCCTGAGGGCAGATTGACTTCGCTGGAACGAATTAGATGGTTACAATAGGCATAGTTGTATCCGCCATTGGTCGGCATCACATTAGTGGTAGAAGTACCCAGTGTACCCACAGGATATACCGCCGAAGAGCTGGAGGACCCGCCAGCACCAGAGGTATCCCATTCCAAGCAAGGCAGTGCATGAGTGCTAAACACGATGGTCTTTGACTGACCATAGCCGTCGATACCGCAGTCGGGAGTGACAGTCAAGGTATAGGAGGTGTCGGGGTCTAACCCTGTAAGAACTTCGCTGAGGCCATATACCGTACTAGTAATAGGCGTGCCGAAGGTGTCAGCAGTGTAGCGGTATGCCACCTCGTAGCTTTCGGGTGCAATGCCCAAAGCAGCGCTGTATTCCCACGACACATGGGCTGCGGCAGCTGTGGTTGCCGCACGCAAATCGGTGATACGGGGGCAGGTGGGAGCTAGTTCGAGAGTAAAGTCGTCGACGTATGCAGTCCAGCTGGCACGCACCGACTTCAAGGCCACATAGGCACCATCACCGGTGTAGAGGCCGAGAGGCACCTCGTATTCCTGCCAGTTGGTGTTGCTCGCATTGACGGTGGCAACCTGCACAAAGGTGTTAACATCGTCGGGGTTGGTCATCACACCCACTTGGAACACAGGGCTGCTGCTGGACGCCTTGGCCCAGAAGCGCAGCTGAAGAGTACGGGCGGGATAGATATTCGTATCCACCGGAGGCAGTACTACGACCTCATAGTCGCCATAGGTGCCTGTAGTGGTAGTGTTATACCAATACAGACCTTTGGTGCCACCCGGCGTATGGTTGTAGGTGGTGCTGTTGCCCACGTATGGGTAGCCGCCGTAGCTAGTGCCGTTGTTGAGATGGGTCCAGCAGTCGACGAATGTACTTCCCGTGGTGCTCGTACCTGTGAGGGCATCTTCAAAGTCGTAGAAGAAAGGCAGGGTGTCCATGAAGGAACATGCGGTACGCTGCGTAATGGCTGCCGGCATCGAAGTGTCGCCAGCACTACAGATGGCTCTGACAGCGAAGTGATACGCCGTATTGCCATGCAGGTCGCCAAAAGCATAAGTGGTGTCATAGACAATATCCTGTATCGAGTCGCTAATCACCTCCCACGAGGTCTCCTCACCATTAGGATGCCAAGCAAGGATAATGCTGTCGACTCCGAAATGGTCAACATAGACGGTAGGTGCGGGGCAGGTGTTCTGCATCAGCATCACATTGTCGATGGCGATAGGAGGCTGGTTGGTTACACTGCCGTCGTTGCGCCACATAAACACCCACTTGTAGGTGCCAGGGGTGGTGATAAGGAATGTGCCCGTCATAGTCTGCCACGAGGTCTGAAGGTTCATGCGGTAACCGCCGTCCAACGCCAAGCCGCCTGCCGGCATACCCGACGTGTTGTTAAAGCCGCTGTAGCTGCCCGCCGTCAGCACAGTGGTGCCGGGCACCATGGCTGCACGCAAGAAGTCGTAGCTGCTCTCGCCGTTGCACTTCCAATCATAGCTAAAGGCATATTCGCCAGCCAGCAGTTCAAACTCCTTCACGGCAAAGACGTACGATTCTGTTGCCGAATAATTGTTCGAAGTGCCGTTGTTGTCGGATATATACAGACCCTTGCTGCCTGTATTGTGGGCAGCCGTACCCACATACCACTTGTTGGTCTGCGAGCCGTTAATCAGGTTCCAATCATTGTCGCCCGCTCCTTCAAAGCCGCAGACGTAGGGCAGTCCGCCACCACCCGACAAGGTGGTAGCCATCAGGAATACATTGGTGCTGGTGTCACCTGCACCGCAGTCGCCATGCACATACACATAGTAGCTGGCACCGCTGTCCAGTCCACTCAACGTATAGGGCAACGAGGTGACATACTCCATGTTGCCGACACCTGTTCCAGGAACGAAGTCCGAAGTGCTGTACTCCAGCACCCACTGTGTCGCGCCACCCACCTCAGTCCAGTTGAGCGTCACCGACGAGGTGGTAGCCTCAGTCTGCATTATATTCTGCACAGGCAGACAAGTAGGTGCCTCCTCCAAACTCACATCATCGATAAGCAATGCGTTGTAGCTCGACGTAGGCTGAGGAGCCTTGAACGCCACATAGCCGTGCGGGCCGGTATAGGAAGCCAACATCACAGTGTGCTGCGTATATGTAGTAGAGCTGTTGGTCGACACATCCTCAATCGGCACAAAGGTGCTCGCATTGGTCGGGTCGGTCATCACACCCACAATCACATGCGAGTTATACGATGTAGAGGTCGAACGCAACCAAAACGACACCTGCAGACCTGTCATCGGCAGCACCGTCGAGTCGGTCTGCGGCATGATGGCAATCTGGTCGCTATAGGTGCCGGTAGTGGTATAGGTATAGAAACGCATCGCCTGCGAGCCACTGTGTGCGTAGCTGGAGCTATTATACACCATGGGGTAGCCACTATACGACGTGCTGGTGCCCGTGTTGTGGTTAGCCCAGCAGGGAGGCAGGTTGTTGACCGCCACCGAGGTAGTGGTAGAACCCGTCACCCCGTCGAAATTCTCCGTATACGGCAGCGTGGTGATATAACCACACGCGGTACGGGCAGTGATAGTCACCGCCTCGCTGGTGTCGGTGCCGCCGCAGTAGGCGCGAACCGAGAAAGTGTAGCTTGTGCTGGCGGATAAACCACCCATACTGAAAACAGTATCGTAGACCACATACTCATTAGCTCCCTCGGTAACTATCCATTGGCTCTCGGTGCCGATGGGTGTCCAAGATAAATAGATAGAATCGGTGGTCGAATGGGTCTCCACCAAGTTGTATACAGGCAGACATGAGGGAGCCTCCTCAAGACTCACATCGTCGATAAGCAGTGCGTTGTAGCTCGACGTAGGCTGCGGGGCCTTGAATGCCACATAGCCGTGAGGGCCATTGTAGGCAGCCAACATCACCGTGTGCTGCGTATAGGTGGTAGAGGCATTAGTCGACACATCCTCAATCGGCACAAAGGTGCTTGCATCGGTCGGGTCGGTCATCACACCCACAATCACATGCGAGTTATAAGATGTAGACGTAGTACGCATCCAGAAACGCACCTGCAGGCTCGACAGCGGCAGCAACGTCGAGTCGGTTGGCGGCATCACGGCAATCTGGTCGCTATAAGTGCCGGCGGTGGTATATGTATAGAAACGCATCGCGTTGCTCCCACTGTGGGAGGTACCCGAGCCGCTGTACACAATCGGGTAGCCGCTATACGACGTGCTGGTGCCCGTATTGTGGTTAGTCCAACACGGAGGCAGGTTGTTCGTTGCCACCGAGGTGGTAGTCGCAGCTGGCACATCGTCGAAATTCATCACGTATGGCAGTGTGTCAAGAGCCAGGCAGGGAGTCAGCACCGTCCGTGTGCGGAAAGTACTGGTATCGTCATTCGCGCACAGACCCGCAATTTGCACCGTATAATGGGTAGCAGGGGTGAGACTTGTGAAATAGACAGGATAGGTGTACTCCACATTGTTATACACCGTAGTGCTACCAGCCAGCAACTGCACAATCCATGCCGAGGCATCGCTGGTGTCAGTCCAACTGATGTCGAAACTATACGGTGAAAGGTTGTCGTAAGTCAGCGACGTAGGCTTAGGGCAGGTCACAACGGGACGGTCGAAACGATAGTAGCGTCCTGCTGAAGGCCAGTTGCCCGTGGCAATCGTAGTAGAAGTTCCTGAGGTGAAATGAGTTGCCACATGGTTGGCATCAATCGTCCAGCCGTCAGAGGCATCGACACAGAGACCCTGCTGGTGCGCCACATTGGGGGCGGCAGCAGGCGATGGACCGTAGAGCATCACAATGGTGCCCGTGGGATAGAGATGAATCTGCCACTTGTAGAGCTCGTTGCGCGTGGTATTGTTGTAAGTACCTGTGCAAAACTCAACAACAAGCAGCGAGTCGTTGTTGGCATCCACCGTATTCTTCGCTTTCACGTAGTGGACACCCGACACGCCATAACCATCGCAGCCGAAGGCGTTAATCTTCGGATTGTTGGTGCTGGCATAAGATGACGAGAAGGGCGTAGAGTAGTTGCCCGTGCCCGTCACGATGGAACCTAGACGCAAGTTACCATCAGTATTGACGGAATACTGCGTGTAGTCGTCTTCCCCAAAAGGGAAACTAAACCCGATACTTCGCAACGATGAGGCAAGGCCGTCGCTACCCGTTGGGGTTAGGATTTGTGTTGCAGTGCTCATGTCAATCCACATCGTCGTGCTAGTACCTGTCGAGAAGGTATACTCGCCGAGGGTCTGAGCTTGCGTTACCCACGGGACGAACATCATCGCCACAATAAGTAACAATCTTTGTAGATGTTTTTGCATAACAAATACGTTTTAGTTAATAATAAAGTTAATTATGTTATTTGATACATATTACAGAATAACAATCGTTTATAAATCCATTACACTCCCTTTGAGACAAGCAAAAGGACTTACAAAGATAGTAATTTATTTTTATTTTATCTTTCTTTATTGTATTTATTAACATTTTTTTGACTCATCCAGCAGTTGGATAGGTGAAGTTGAGGGCTGTTTCATCCCTTTTTGAATACGCTTTGCCTCCATCTTTGGGAGTGGAGGCAGAGCGAAGGCAAAGCGAAGACATGGTGTGTCCACCCTCTGTTAAAATTATACCCAAATCATAATACCAGATGTGTTTTTTGCTAAAAAAACAATATAAGAGATTTTTTTTGTATCTTTGCAAGTTTTAATTCAACACCTTAATCGATGCAAAATATTAGAAATATTGCCATTATTGCACATGTCGACCACGGCAAGACCACGCTGGTGGACCGTATGCTGCACCAGGCACAACTTTTTCGCGAGAACCAGGAGACCGGCGACCTCATCCTCGACAACAACGACCTAGAGCGTGAGCGCGGTATTACCATCCTCTCCAAAAACGTTTCCATCCGCTACAAGGGCTACAAGATTAACATCATCGACACCCCCGGCCACAGCGACTTCGGCGGCGAAGTGGAGCGCGTGCTGAACATGGCGGACGGCGTGCTGCTGGTGGTGGATGCCTTTGAGGGCCCCATGCCGCAGACACGCTTTGTGTTACAAAAGGCCATCGAACTGGGATTGAAACCCATCGTGGTCATCAACAAGGTGGATAAGCCCAACTGCGACCCCGAGCTGACGCAGGAGGCTGTGTTCGACCTGATGTTCAACCTCGGTGCCAACAACGACCAGCTGGATTTCCCCACCGCCTACGGTTCCGCCAAACAGGGCTGGATGGGCGCCGACTGGAAGACCCCGACAGAGGATATCTCGTACCTCATGGACTTGATTATCGAACACATCCCCGCTCCGCGCGTCACAGAGGGCAACACACAGATGATGCTCTCTTCGCTCGACTACAGCAGCTATCTTGGACGCATCGCCGTGGGCCGTTTGAACCGTGGTACCCTGCAAGCAGGGCAACCCGTGGTATTGGTTAAACGCGACCAAAGTCACGTTGCCACCAAGGTGAAAGAGCTGTACACCTTCGAGGGTCTGGGCAAGGAACGCACCAAGAACGTTATCGAGGCTGGCGAGATTTGCGCCGTGCTACTCGACTTGGACAAGAACGTGATGTTTGAGATTGGCGACACCATCTGCGACAACGATAACCCCGAGCCGCTGCCACCCATCAAGGTCGACGAGCCTACGATGAGCATGCTCTTCACCATCAACAACTCGCCTTTCTTCGGCAAAGAGGGCAAGTACGTCACCAGCCGCCACATTCGCGAACGCCTCTTTAAAGAACTCGAGAAGAATCTCGCCCTGCGTGTCGAGGAGACCGCCTCACCCGACGCCCTTCTGGTATATGGACGTGGTATTCTTCACCTCAGCATCTTGATAGAGACCATGCGCCGCGAGGGCTACGAACTACAGGTAGGTCAACCCAAAGTCATCATCAAGGAAATCGACGGACAGAAGTGCGAGCCTGTGGAGCAGCTCACCGTGCTGGTGCCCGAAGAGTTCTCAAGCAAGGTAATCGACGTGGTGACCCGCCGCAAGGGTGAGATTGGCACCATCGACACCAAGGGCGATCGTGTGCAGCTGGACTTCATGATACCTTCGCGTGGCATCATCGGCCTGCGCAACACCTTGCTCACCGCCACCAATGGCGAAGCCATCATCGCACATCGTTTTTCGGGCTTTGAGCCTTGGAAGGGCGAGATGGACGACCACAAGATGGGTGCCCTGATTGCCAAGGAGACGGGCGAGGCAACTGCTTACAGCATCAGCAAGCTGCAAGACCGCGGTCCCTTCTTCATCGAGCCGGGCGAGCATGTCTACGCCGGTCAGGTTATCGGCGAAAGCCTCCGTCCTGGCAACGACATCGTCATCAACGTGGTTACGGCTAAAAACTTGACCAACATGCGCAGCAAGAGTGCCGACGACAAGAGCACTACCACACCTCCCATCAAGTTCTCGCTCGAAGAGGCTATGGAATATATCCGCGACGACGAGTACTTGGAGATTACCCCCTCCAGCCTCCGCATCCGCAAGATTATCCTCGACGAGATTGAGCGCAAACGCGCCCGCATCGCCGCCGGATATAAGGACGAGTGATAGAATGTGTTAATGTGTGAACGTGTTAATTCGTTAGTCCTTGGCGCATCAAAGATTAACGAATTAACACATTAACGAATTAACGAATTCATGAATGTGTTAGTCCTTGGCGCATCAAAGACTAACGAATTGGCGAATTAACGAATTAACGAATTCAAGAAACCATGCTGACCGATAGCACTTTGGAACGGTTGCGCATACTTGCCGAGTCGGCCAAGTATGATGTGTCGTGCTCGTCCAGCGGCACGGTGCGGCGTGGCAAACAAGGCATGGTGGGAAACACCGTGGGAGGCTTGGGCATCTGCCATTCTTTTGCCGACGACGGGCGCTGCATCTCCCTGCTAAAAGTGATGCTGACCAACTACTGCATGTACGACTGTGCCTATTGCGTCAACCGCCGCTCAAACGACATCAAGCGTGCCACGCTCTCTGTCTCCGAGCTAGTGAGCATCACCATGGAGTTCTACCGCCGCAACTATATCGAAGGGCTGTTCCTATCGAGCGGAGTGGTGCGCAATCCCGACTACACCATGGAACGCCTTGTGGCTATCGTTCGCGACCTACGAACTGTGCATCGCTTCAACGGCTACATCCACCTGAAGAGCATCCCTGGTGCCTCACAAGAGCTGCTGAACGAGGCGGGACTCTATGCCGACCGTATGAGTGTGAACATCGAGATTCCACGCGAGGAGTCGCTCAAACTGTTGGCTCCAGAGAAGGACCACCAAAGCGTCTTCCAACCCATGAAACTGATACAGCAAGGGGTGCTGGAGAACAAGGAGGACCGCCGACGCTACCGCCATGCGCCACGCTTTGTGCCAGCGGGACAGTCGACGCAGATGATAGTAGGAGCCACCAAGGACAGCGACCGCGACATCTTGACCATGTCGGCCGCGCTCTACAACCAGCCCACCATACGGCGCGTATACTATTCGGGCTATATCAGCGTGAACACCTACGACACGCGACTTCCTGTGCTGAAGCAGCCGCCACTTGTACGCGAAAACCGACTTTATCAAGCCGACTGGCTTTTGAGGTTCTACCATTTCAAGGTGGAGGAGATAGTGGACGACCTGCATCCCAACCTCGAACTCGAAATGGACCCCAAACTGGCATGGGCACTACGTCATCCCGAAGCATTCCCCATCGACATCAACACAGCCGACTATGAGTGGCTGCTGCGCGTGCCGGGGTTGGGCACCAAATCGGCATGGCTCATCATCAACGCTCGTCGTGCCTGCCGCCTCACCTCCGAGCATCTGCGGAAGATGGGCGTGGTGTTGAAGAAGGCAAAATACTTTATCACCTGCCACGAACTCACCTCCTCTACCCTACAGCCCCTGCGCGGCATCAACGAACTGGGACCCGACCTATTACGCCCTCTGCTCGTATCACCACACCAACGCAAACTGGCCGAACAAGAGAAACAACTATCCCTCAACTTCGAGAATTAAAAGAAGGTTATTAGTACTTACCTCAGAAGACCGCGACAGCCAACTTTCAATTTTCAACTTTCAACTTTCAATTTATTATGGTCTACACCTTCGACGGAACAATGGACGGACTGCTGACGGCCGTTTTCGACACCTTCGACCGGCACGAACAGCCCGAAGCCCTGCTGACAACGGGTGATGCGCTGCCACTGTTTTGCGAACAAGTGTACGAAGTCATTACCGACGAAGAGAAAGCTCGACGGGTGTGGTCAGGAATGGAGAAACGGTTGAGCCGCGAAGCGCTAAAGCTCATCACAGTCGGCTGGCTGTCCGAGATATCGGCACTCAATAACCCGCTGTACCAATACATCTGCAAAGTCTTTCGTCAAGATGCGGACGCGCCCAGTATTGAGCGCAACTTTGCCGACCCCGATGTGCTTGAGGTGACCAATATCGCCCGCAAGGTGCTGCACGAGCAACTGCGCATGAAACAGTTCATCCGTTTCCAAAAGGCAAAGGACGGCACCTATCTCGCCGTCGTATCACCCGACCACAATGTACTGCCGCTTATCATCGACCATTTCGCCGACCGCTTCCGCGACCAACCGTGGATGATATACGATGCACGCAGACATTACGGCTACTACTACGAAGGCACAGGCCATCCCGTCCACATCACCTTCGAAGACGAGTCAGCAGTCCCCTTCAACCTTGCCGACGGCAAGCTGAACGAAGATGTACTCAGCAGCGACGACCAACTATTGCAGAATCTCTGGCGCACATACTTCAAAGCCATCTGCATCCGCGAGCGCATCAACCCCCGCAAGCAACTCAGCGATATGCCCCGCCGTTACTGGAAATACATGACCGAGAAACAATAAACCCAAATCGGTCATTAGGGTTTATGCCAGATTTAGTATCTGTTCCGAGCAGATTGGCCTCATCACTGGAAAAGGCGTAGCGGGCTACGGTGAGACTGAGACGTGGACAAGATGCCGAAAGAAATGCAGATATGGCATAAACAGACATAAAAGAGTAATTGATTGACAAGTCGGCCTAGTGACGGATTTGGGTTTAAGCCCTGTTTTTGCCAAAACACATGCTAAAATAAAAAATATTCGTACTTTTGCACCCGATTACAACAATAAAATGAAATGAAAACAAGTATTTTTTTGATTCCGATGCTAGCCACTTGCCTGGCTGTTTTTGTCGGATGTGGAGACAAAGACAATGATTACCGTGACACATGGTTAGGCACGTATGAGGGATATTGCGAATACCATTCCTCCATGGGGGCTGACTATCAGTTCGACACGGTATACACCAACCAGTCCTTATCAGTCTCCAAGCAGGGAAACGAGGGATTGGTGCTGGACTATCTAGGCCAGTCGTTCCAAGTGCTATGCTCCTCGGATGGCACTTTTACCTCCACTTCAAACAATCCTCACAGCGAGTGGAACGGTTGTTTCAAAGGTGACAGCCTGTTCTTTAACTACTACGATGTCTCGCAAGGCCATTCCTCCACTCGCCATTTTAAAGGGAAAAAGAATAATCATTGCATTTAACCCAAATCGGTCATTAGGCCGACTTTTCAATCAATTTCTTTTTTAGATGTCTGTTTATGCCATATCAGCATTTCTTCCGGCATCTTGTCCCCATCGCTGTCTCGCCGTAGCCCGCTACGGCTTCGCCAGCGATGTGACCAATCTGCTCGGAACAAATACTAATCTGCCATAAACCCTAATGACCGATTTGGGTTTAACTTTTAACTTTTTAACTTCTACCAATACGCTGATTACCATAATTCTACAAAACAACAAACGCTAAAGGTGTTACATTTGCTTGTAACATCTTTCAGCGAGTGAAATGTGAAATGTGAAATGTGAAATGCGTATGTTTTTGGTCATTGAAAAGGTTCTATAATATAATAATAATATAATAATAAATTATTATATTATTATTATATTATAGCCCATATTGCAAAAGCAAAACACATTGCATTTCACATTTCACATTTCACATCTTTGCAATAATATCAATGTCAGGTATTTACCGAATAACGAATGTGAAAAATGTGAATTCACATTCCCCTTATTGTGACGGTGACATATTAGCTATTGCATTGATAGAGTTTTATTTGTGCATTTTCGGTGCTACATTGTTTTGTAAACACCTCGGATTGTCATTTTATACTCTCCGCTAATAGCCTAAAACGGTTTTTTATTACTTCCCTATGCTATCCCCTTGTGACCAAAGAGAGCCTCTTTTGCCACCAAAGAGAGCCTCTTTTTTCCAAAAGTGGGAAAAGTGACTTTTTCTGCTTGAAAAAGTTGGCTATGTCGTTAATCCGCGCTATCTTTGCATTGGAAACGGTCGGGAAGTGGCCACTCTCGGATTCGTTTTTCCAAAGTGCCTTCGCTCTGCCTTCGCTCTGCCTCCACTCTGGCTTCGCTTCCGGAGGCGAAGAAAAGCACTAGGCAATGCGGTAGCAGAGACGAGGCACAAACAAGAGGTCTTTGACAGATTTGCTTAACCCAAATCGGTCATTAGGCCGTCTTTTATATCCTTTCTCAATTTATTAGGTCTCTTTATGCCAGATCAGTATTTCTTTCGGCATCTTGTCCACATCCCTGTCTCGCCGTAGCCCGCTACGACTTCGCCAGCGATGTGGCCAATCTGCTCGAAACAAATACTAATCTGGCATAAACCCTAATGACCGATTTGGGCTTAATGGTTTTGTTGGTCTCGACAGCATCAAGGCTCCACCCAGTCGCCGTTCTCCTTGATGAGGTTGACCAGTTCTTCGACGGCGGCGGCTTGGGGGATGTCGCGCTTGACCACCTGCTTGCCTTTGTAGAGGGTTATCTTGCCAGCGCCTTGGCCTACGTAGCCGTAGTGGGCGTCTGCCATCTCGCCGGGGCCGTTGACGATGCAGCCCATCACGCCTATCTTCACCCCTTTGAGGTGCTGGGTGCGCGCCTTGATTTGCTGCAGGGCTTGCTGGATGTCGTACTGCGTGCGACCGCAAGAGGGGCAGGCGATGTATTCGCACTGGCTGATACGTGCCCCCACGGCCTGCAGGATATCGTAGGCAACGGGGATCTCCTCCACAGGGTCTTCGGTGAGGGAAACGCGGATGGTGTCGCCAATGCCGTCGATGAGCAAGGCGCCGATGCCGGCGGCACTCTTCAGGCGGCCTTGCATGGCGTCGCCCGCCTCGGTGACGCCGAGATGGATGGGATAGTCCATGCCTAGGGCGTGCATCTTCTCGACAAAGAGGCGTGTGCTCTGCACCATCACCTTCACGTTGCTCGCCTTCATGGAGAAGACCAGCTGGTGGTAGTCCTGCTCGCGGCAGACTTGGGCGAACTCGATAGCACTCTGTGCCATGCCCTCGGGAGTGTTGCCGTAGCGGCTCATGATGCGCTCGCTCAGCGAGCCATGGTTGGTGCCGATGCGCATGGCGGTGTGGTGCTGCTTGCATATCTCTATCAGGCGCGACATCTTCTCCCCTATCCGCTTCAGCTCGTCGGCATACTCCTGCTCGGTGAAATGGGTCTTGCCGGTATTGCGGTCGGTGTAGTTGCCTGGATTGACACGCACTTTCTCCACAATAGTTGCCGCCGTTTCCGCCGCCAGAGGATTGAAATGGATGTCCGCCACCAGCGGCACGGTGCAGCCGCGACGTGCCAGTTCGTTCTTGATGTTATAAAGGTTCTCCGCCGCCTTGACATCGGGGGCGGTGATGCGCACCAGCTCGCAACCAGCCTCAACGAGGCGCAAGGTTTGTTCGACGGTGGCTTGGGTGTCCATGGTGTCGGTGTTGGTCATGGACTGGACTCTTATCGGTGCGCCTCCTCCAAGGGTGAGGTTGCCTATTGTGATTTGTTTACTCATGGGTGTTTTTTTCGGAGGGTTTGGGAAAATCAGAATAATCGAATTGCTTTTCTTATCATTGACTATTACTGGGTTATCATCTTGGATTCAAAGTACTGTCTTGTCTATCTCAACCCTATATTGTCATAATATTCGTCGACGTACTGGTGCAACATATTGCAAAACTCGTCCACAGTCATGCGGTCCTCACGGGACACCTCTGTTGGCATAGACAACGGGGCTTGACGCACAGCCGATTGTCTAGCGTACACAGCCACTGGCTCACCGACCGACGAAGTTGAAAGGTCTTTTTTGTCATGTTCAATCATGGTTAAACGTTTTATCCAAGTAACGCACTATGGGTGTTATTATTGTTTCACCTGAAAAAGGTCAGTTCTTACCTTTTGCCTTGATATAGACTTCGGTGGCGCCTGCACCGTAGAGTGACATGGGGGCGTCGACGTACTGCACGTTGTCGTAGAGGTCAAGCTCGTTGTGGATTTCGGTCTTCAGCACTCCGCGACCCACGCCGTGGATAAACACCACTTTCTTGAAGCCGTTGAGCAACGCATGGTTCAGACAGGTGCGGAAGAAACGCTTCTGCAACTCGTGTTTTTCCACGTCGCTGAGGCGTTCGGGATGGTCGGTCAATGCTTCGATATGCAGGTCCACCTCTGCCTCGCCGGGACGCACCATGTATTGCAGCAGCACGTTCTCGTTGAGCTTCTGGACATTGTGCGACTGCACCTGCTCCAGCCGTGCCTTCAACTTCTTCACTTGGTCTTGCAAACTAGCCACCTGCGACCGCAGCCGCACATTCTCCTCGCGCAACTTGTCGACATCGTCATCGTCAGCCGAGCCGGTGAACTTCTCCTTCAGCTTACGGTTCAGCTCCGCTTCCTTGGCAGCGGCCTTCGATTCAGCCTCCACGGCCTGCTTCGCCTCCTCGGCAGTGGGCAGCTCGCCCGGCACATCTTGGTTGAACACCTTGGCGACACCCTTTTGGTCGGCCATACGAATAAGCTCATTTGGCGGCATGGGCATGTCGAAGCCCGTATCATCGCGCACAAACACAAAGTCGGGCGTTATCTTGGTGACGACACCGCCACCGATACTGTTGAGGAACTTAACCTTGTCCCCTATTTGAAATTTTGTCATACTATCTTTTATCTTTTGGAGTTATTACAGAAAGGGCTTCCATCAATTCCCAACAATCATCTAATTTCCATCCCAAATGCATCATGCATATAACGACCCTCTTCCCCTCTTTAGGTTTGAGCCGTAGACGGTCCCAGCCCTTACCACCATTTAGCACATCCCACCTGAAACCATCGAACGAAAGCTTTCGCTCGCACAAGGTAAATGGC
This sequence comes from Bacteroidales bacterium, assembly GCA_017509045.1. GTDB lineage: Bacteria > Bacteroidota > Bacteroidia > Bacteroidales > P3 > Colimorpha. The sequence goes on along the minus strand of JAFWQP010000002.1, from coordinate 16,379 downwards.
AGCCGATAATGTGTCACTCGTATTTCCTTTTGTTGATAATCTATCGCTATCGACTCCACCAAACTTCCTTTGCCAACCCACAAGACAAAAAGAGTGTAAATGGCCGCTGCCGGGAGTGCTATCCGCATAAATCTGTCATAGAATAATCCAATTAAAGCCTCCCAGCCATCACTTATCACCTCTATCAACAGAACCACCACCATGAAACCGACAAAAGTCAACAGGGCATACCTGTAGAAATAGAACAGCACCGAGTGCCGATTCTTGCTACGGCTGAACTGCCATACATTGTGTGAGATTTCGGTCTTCATGGCTGCCTATATCAGTTCGTCGGCCAGCTGCTTGAAGTCAATGCCGTCGAAGTTGCCGCTGGACATCATGAGCAGGTTAGCATCCTGCCAATGCATCTTGCGCAATTCCTCCACCATCTGCTTGGAGTCGGTGAAAACACGCACCCGCTCGTTGGCAAAGGCGGCACGCACCTGCTCGGGGTCGAGGCTGGGCAGTTTCTTCAGCTGCAAGGCATGCTGGCTGTAATAAACAAAGGGCACATCAGCGCGGTCCATCGTGCCGGCATATTGCTTGAGGAACTCTGCCGTGAGGCTGCTGAAGGTGTGCAGCTCCATGCATGCCACCAGTCGGCGGTCGGGGTACTGCCCTTTCATGGCGGCAATCGTGGCGCGCAGCTTGGATGGGGCATGGGCAAAATCTTTATATACCGCACTATGCCCCGTAGCCTTGACAAGCTCTAGCCGCTTGCTGGCACCGCCAAAGCTCTGTATCGCCTCGTCGAATTGCTCGTCGGTCACCCCAAGGCTGTTACAAGCATAGCGGGCAGCAGTGAGGTTAAGCAGATTATGGTTGCCAAATACACGCAGCGGCACTCGGCCATGAGCGGTGTTGAGATAGGTGATGCCTTCCACCACCTCATGGGGTGGCACATCATAGGGCTGCTTGGCAATATCGGTGCGGCTGTTCTTCAACGCCACATCGCGCACCTCGGCATCGTCGTTGCAATAAATCAGCCTGCCGCCCGGCTCAATGAGGTTGATGAACTGGGCAAACTGGTCTTTGTAAATCTCAAACGTGGGGAAGACATTGATGTGGTCCCACTCAATGCCCGTGACGATAGCCACATGAGGCTTGTAGAGGTGGAACTTGGGGCGGCGGTCGATGGGCGAAGTGAGGTACTCGTCGCCCTCTATCACCATCACTTTGGCGGTCTCGCTCAGGCGCACCATCACCTCAAAACCCTCCAGCTGGGCACCCACCATATAGTCCGCCTCGATGCCGCAGTGTTGCAGCACATGCAGTATCATGGCGGTGGTGGTGGTCTTACCGTGGCTGCCGCCGATTACCACGCGGGTCTTGTCCTTCGACTGCTCGTAGAGATACTCGGGGTAGCTGTATATCTTGACACCCAACTCCTGTGCCCTCAACAACTCGGGGTTGTCGGCACGGGCGTGCATGCCCAGCACTATGGCATCAAGGTCGTTGGTTATCCTTTCGGGATGCCAGCCATAACTGTCGGGCAACAGTCCGTAGCGTTGCAGCCGGCCACGGGCAGGGTCGAAAATCTCGTCGTCCGAGCCGGTCACCGTGTAACCTTTCAGATGCATGGCTATTGCCAGATTGTGCATGGCGCTGCCGCCGATGGCTATAAAATGTACCTTCATATCTATTGACTTATTAATAACTTAGGGAAATAAATATAATACTTTGTCACCTGTTTTTCAAGGAAATGACGGTCTAACTGGTCGCTGGCGTCGCCGATGTCGCGACAGGTGCCGTCCTTGAAAAGGACAATAATCTCTTGGTCGTTATAGTCGTATGCATGGTTCTTGAGCACACCGGTATTGACAAAGTATTCGCTTTCGTGCGGCTCTATGCCGTATAGCATCTGCGCCTGTGTGCGGAATGTCTGTACTGTTTCATCCTCAAAAGGCTTGTCAGAGACAAGGATGGCGCTAAGGGTGCGATTCATCAGATGCGCCGAAAGAGTGCGCAGCACCTTGTCGGGATGATTCATCCAGCACTTTACCGCCATATCGATATCGCTGTCGTCGAGCAGGGCAAAACGGTCTAGCAGTGTAGCATCACGCTCGAAATCCTGCTGTGTGTAGTGACGGGTGAGGAAGTCCGACAAGGGTTGCCCCTCGATGCCCAGCGGAGAACCTTGCGCCGCTAACTCGCGAGCACGTTGCAGGATGTTCATCAGCAACATGTCGGCAGCTACCACAGCCTTATGCAGATACACCTGCCAGTACATCAGCCTACGCGAGATGATAAACTTCTCGACCGAGTAGATGCCCTTTTCGTCCACCACCAAGCGGTCGTCGCGCACATTCAGCATGCTGATGATGCGGTCGGTGCCCACAATACCCTCGCTCACGCCGGTAAAGAAACTGTCGCGCCCAAGGTAGTCGAGCCTGTCCATATCCAACTGGCTGCTCACCAACTGGTGAAGGAAATGCTTAGGATAATCGTCGCTGAAGATGCGGATGGCGGTAGTGAGCCTACCGTCGAATTCACGGTTGAGGCGTTCCATAAACAGGCGTGTGCAACTCTCGTGGTGCATGTCGGCAATCATCCGTTCCGAAGTGTGAGAGAACGGCCCGTGGCCTATGTCGTGCAGCAATATAGCCAACCGTGCCCCCAGCACCTCGTCGCGCGTCATCTCAACCCCCTTGACCGCCAGCACATCCAACGCACGATTCATCAGATTCAATGCTCCTAGCATGTGGCTGAAGCGCGTGTGCATCGCGCCGGGGTACACCAGGCAGGTGAAGCCCAACTGCTTGATGCGCCGCAGCCGCTGGAAATAGGGATGTGACAGCACATCGAAAATAATGTCATCCTCAATGGTCAGAAACCCATCGTACACAGGGTCGTTGATAATCTTCCTTTTGTTGGTCGCCATGCCTTACTATTTAATTTGCAAAGATACACTATTTTTTTGATATAGTCGTCTTTTTTCTCCATTTTAACCCAAATCGTCATTAGGGTTTATGGCAGATGAGTATTTGTTTCGAGCAGTTATAGAGTGGGGAAAAAGAAAAAGTCAGGCAGCCCCGAAAGGCTGCCTGGCTGGTGAGGATTCTAGTTTTTTTCTAGTATTACTAGTATTTCTAGTATTACTAGTGACACTAGTAGTTAGCGGACTATCAATTTCTTGACGGCATTGATGTCGTCGCCGACGATGCGGACGTAGTAGGCACCCTGCGAAAGCTGTGAGGTGATGAGGGTGGTCTTTGTGGTGCCAGCGGGCAGGACATAGGAGAGCTGGACACGGCCTGCCACATCGATGACCTCGACATGCACCTCGCCAGATATGGCGGGCAGGGTAAGTTCGACATCGGAGCTTGTGGGGTTGGGGTAGAGGCGTACACGTGCATCGTCGGTGGCGCTGCCGATACCGCTGTAGGCGGTGGTGACGGTGACAGGGCTGGACCAGTTCTCGCTAACAAAGTCAGTGCCACATACTGCGCGGACGTATAAGTCGTAGGTGGTTTCGCCTGTGAGTCTGGTGACGGTGAAGGGGTGGTGGTCGGCAGTGACTCTAACACCTGTGCCTAATGAGAAGCCTTCGAAGCCCCACTCAATTTCCCACTCAACACCACGGCCGCTGTCGTTCCAATCGAGGTCGACGCTGTTGCCTTGAACGTTGCTATAAGTAACATTGGTAACATCGGGACAGTAGTCGGTGACAAAGGAGATGGTGTCGCTCCATTCGCTGGGTTCGTCGAAGCCTTGGCATTCAGCCCTAACAGAGGCATAGTAGCGGGTGTTGGGGTCGAGGCCGGTGACGTTGCCGCTAGCAAGGTAGACGGTCTGTACCCTGTCGAAGTAGGTATTGAACACATGGAGGTTGTAGCCAGTGTTGTTTTCTTCGGGATCCCATGCCAGTTTAACCTTTTTGTTGGTAACACTGGTGACACGGAGACCCATCGGTGAGAGGCAAGGAACGTCGCTAGAATTGAACCGACCTTCAGCCCAATTGGAGACACCATTAGTGTCGCAGTGCTGACGGACACGGAACACATAGTCGGTCATCGGGCGGAGGGAGTTGATGGTGTAGAAGGTATCGGTAGTGCTTATGTTGCTCGAGATCCAGCTGCTGCTGGTTGCCAAACGATAGCCAACATTGTAGGAGGTGCCGGTGTTGCGCCAACGCAGGGTGACATTGTGGGAACGCACAATAGGATCGCGGAGGGTTGGCGGCGGGCAGGTGTTGGAGGTGCAGACATCCAGAATCATGAGGTTGCGATAGCCGTAGAGATCCTTGTTGCCGCTGAATGCATTGAGTTCGGCAAGCGAGCTACAGTCGGGGTTGGTTTGGTCGCTATAGAAGGTCAGAGTCATCTGTGCCGGGCTCGGAGAGGTACGGAAGGTGTTGCTGGTGCTACTTAAGTGACCACTATTGTCATCGATGGCTATAACGAGGTTTTGAGCATTGTTGTAGGTATACGGGTTGGAGAAACGAATCTGGTTCCACCCGGGAGTGAAGTTAAAGTTGCCCGTATATACGATGGTCATGGACTGCGGGTCGATGACATCGGAATAGGATGAGAAGCTGCTGAGGGTAGTGTGTCCAAGATAGATGGTGCAGCCAGCCTTGTTGGTGATGGGTGAGGTGCCAGAATAGTAGAAACTGATGCCGGCGATGTCGCCTGAGGTGCCTATTTCAGATGCTAGGACGATTTCCTGTGTGTAGCTGTAGTTATAATAGTTGTTGACGGGAATGCCGTAGGAGGTGTTAGTGGAGGAAACATTGCCAATGGTGTCGCTAGACCCATCGTTGCACATGAGCGTGGTGAAGGTTAGGGTGGGCATCATGGAGCTGTCGTTGTCGCTACAGATACGGCGCACCTGTGCCACATAGGAAGTGTTGGGCGAAAGGCCTGTGAGACTGACACTGTTGGTATGCACCAATGTAGAGCCGACGAAGGAACCAGTCGAGGTACGGAGGGTCACACGGTAGTCGCCTTCTTCATAGCCGTGCCACACAATGGTGGCAGAAGCCATAGAGAGATGGGTAGTGCGCAATCCGGCCGGACGGGGGCACTCCATGTATTGGATGCTGACATCATCGACAGCTGCAGGACCACCGAGGAAGGTGCCGGGGATACCAGAACCTTGGTTGAACCAGAAGAAGACGATACGGTGGATGCCCGTGAGCGTATCAATAATGGCAGAGTAAGTGTTCCAACCTGGCTGGCAATAGACGGTGACAAGCGGAGTAAGGTTATTGATATTGCCCCAAGGCGACTCTAGCGGACTGCTAGAAGAGGGTTGCAAGGGCGTAGTGGGGTCGACCATGAAGACAGCCAGACCATCGTAGACTGAGTTGCCCTCGCGACGACCGCCTGCGCTAGCACGGAACGAGAGGATGTAGCTGCTGTCGATATTGCCAAAGTCGATATCACGATAGGCGACCGCATTGACTATTTGGTTAATATTGGTACTGTAAGTGAGACCGCTATCGGCTGAGATATACATGGCATGAGTGCCTGTGGTATTATAGCCGTTGGTGCCGTTGCCGGCGGCAGTGTCGCGGTACCAAGTGATGGTAGAGTTGGAGGCAGACTGCCAGTTGTCCCATTCAACAGAGGATTCAAAATCGTAGAAGTAGGGAACCGTGGCAGGATTCTGCAAGGTGTTGAAGAGATAGGGGACGCTCCACTGCGATGTGTCGCCAGCACCGCAGATGCTACGGATATAGACATCGTAAGAGGTGGAGGGCTGGAGACCTGTCAGTGAGACCGGATTGGTGACAGCGGTGATACGAGTGCCCGAGCCCACGCCAAAACCATGTGGAGTGTATTCCAGCTGCCATTGTAGAGCGCTAGCACGGTCGTTCCATGCGATGTCGGCATTGGTGGCTGTGATATTCGTGGCAACAATGTTGTTGGGACGGGGGCAGTCGGGAATCAGTTCCACCGACACACTGTCGAGGTAGGCATAGTTATAATAGGCCGAGCCTACGGTTGTGCTTACAAAAGTGATATACTTGCCAAAACCCATGGCGGTATCGAACGACACCTCGTAGTCCATGGGAACATCGGTCAGTTCGACAGTGTCGATAGGCTGGAAGGTTGCCAAATCGCCCTGAGTGGAACAGATACCCACGATGAGGATGTGCGAATACGATGCTGAGCTGAGGTTATTAGTCCATGCCCTGAAGACCGTCTGAACCAAATGGATGGGGTAGGTGACACTGTCGAGCTCAGGCAACGAGGCGTAGACGCGGTTGCTCGAATAGGAATACATGTAGAGGGTCTGTCTGAGCACCGTATTGTTGATGTCGGTGACATTTTGGATGTATGGGTAGCTGCTATAGCCGCCGCAAGCCCAACAGGCAGGCCGTGCGCCTGTGCCGACACCCCAACCAGAGAAGTTCTGTGTGTAGGGCAGACTATCAATTGCGGCACACTCGGTAGCGAAGGTAGTGACAAACGACCAGTTGGAAGTGTCCGACATAGCACATACGCCACGGATATAGACATCGTAGTTGGTCGAGTGTCTAAGACCATACAGTGTGATGCTTTCCAGCATGCTAGTCACTCGGGTGCCAGTACCTAATGCGAAGCCGGAAACGCCATACTCTATCTCGAAATTGGTGGCACTGCTGTCCGACCAGTTCACAACAGCGTTAGTGGTAGTGATGTTACTGACGGTAACGCTGTTAGGACGAGGACAGTTTGGAATCAATGTCACCTCGATGTCGTCGATATACATGTAGTTGTAGGACGTACCCGCAGCAGCCAACGCAATATATTGGCCTTCGCCAGTATAGCTATTCAGCGGTACCTCGAACATTTCCCAGGTGCTGACTGCCGAGGGCGACACTGTGGCAACCTCGGTAAAGGTGCTAAAGTCTGTGGGGTCGGTCATCACGCCAACTTTGATAGAATAGTTGGAGGAGGTCTTATAAGCTGCAAAACTGACTTGCAGGCTATCGGCACTCACTGCGATGCCAGGCAGAGCCAGATAGGAATAGGTGGAAGCACTCGAATTATAGAAATACATCGAATGCGAACCGCTGTAGGAATAAGAAGAATACAGGTAAGGATACTGCGTCGATGAGATATTGTTGCCACGATGCCAGCAGTCGGTTATCGGGCTGCCGCTAGCACTAGAGGCAATGAAGTTTTCGAAATTCTCGGTGAAGGGGAGTGTGGTGAGCGGCACACAGGGTGTTGCAAATTCCGTTTGGGCAAACACAGAGTCGGCACCACAATCAGGCAACAAGCGCAACTCATAAGAGCCCATCGGATGTACAGTGGTCAGAACATAATGGTTGGTAGTCAAGCCTGACACCACGGTATCCCATCTTGTTGCACCAGACTCTTTCAACAGAACGGTCCAAGTAGACTCCAGGTAACCGGGAATCCACGACAGCTCCACCGTGTCGCTCTCCACGCGGTCTATCATGATTGTCGGTGCAGCACATGTCGACCGAGTCAAACAACCCATTGTATAGATAGTAATGGACGGGCGATAGCTGCTAGTGCCGCTGCCACTGCCACTAGTGCAGTTGGAGGGGGTATACTGAGTATTGTCCTGATAGCGATAGATGGTATGTATGCCACTCGTGCTAGTGCTATAGCCGTAGAAACCCGAACTGGAGTGGCTGGCACCGTTAGGCTGATTCATCATCGTGGTGATGACAAGGTTGCTGGAGCCGTCCCACGAGAAGGACGTGTCAAAGGTATAATGCACCGTGCCGCTCGTGTTGAGCGGGTGCGCAGCGGGTCCATATACCAAGTCGGCTGCGCGTACAGTCACCATATCGCTTGTGCTACTAAAGGTACTCCTGCTCGACGAAGTCATATAGATACTAAACACCTTGGCGTAGCTCGAATTGTTCGTATACGTATAATCCAAACCCGTAATCATGCCTGCGGTGATGCCCATAGCATTCAGTTCGCTGGCAGTGTAGATGCTTTGGCACACCGTGTTGCCCCAGCCAGAATAGACGTGCACACCCGACATCTGGTTGGTGCCGTTGCTGAACACCACCATGTTTGTCTCCGTCGGGTCCATCACAGCACAAGGCAAGTCGTGGGTGGTAAGGGTGATGCTGTCCCATGCGCTGATGCTGTCGTTAGCGCAGATGGCGCGCACCAATACTCTATACTCCACACCGGGTTCCAGCCCAGTCACCAGACAACGAGGCTCGGTGGTAGTGAAGCGGACGGGGTTGGTCAGCGAGTCGGTGCTGTCCATCCACACCGTGGGAGCTGCAGCGCTGTCGATACGAATCTGAAACGTCCCCATCGTGCTGTCGCCGCCGCGCACATCCCATGTCAGCAACGCACCCGTGCTACCTGTAGTAGTTGCCTCCACGTGATACACCGCCTGACAGGCCGGGCTACGCTCTATCGTAAACTCGTCCAACGCAGCATACCATGGTGCCGTGGTGGCGGAAGCTTTCAAAGCAATAAAGTTTGCGGAACCCCTGTACCCTCTAAAGTCAACCACAAATTGTTCCCAATCTGTCGATGTCAAATTAATCGTCGAAACAGGCACAAAGGTATTCACATCACTGGGGTTGGTCATCACGCCAACCTCAAACACGGGACGATAGCTCGTATTAGTCGGCTTCGCCCAAAAGGTCAGCTGCACATTGCGCATCGGCACATAATCGGTATCCAACCCCGGCAGGGCAACACACTGATAAGAGCCGTATGTACCCGCTGTGGATGAGTTGTACCAATACAGTCCCTTCGTTCCTCCATTATGCGAATAGGTGGTGCTGCTCGACACATAGGGATAACCAAAATAGGTGGTACCGTCGTTTTGGCGGTTCCAGCAGTCGACAAAGGTAGTCGACATGCTGCTACCCATCGTGGTCGTTTCAAAATCCTGATAATAAGGCAGTGTGGTGAGGTATGTGCAAGGCGTGCGCACCTGGTAGCGCAACTCCATGCTGCTGTCCGTGCCCGCACATACAGCCGAAATCCATAGGGTATATGTCGTATTGGGAGTTAAGCCTGTGAACGTTATCGACGTGTCGTTGGAGGAATACACCGTACCCATCCCGTGAGCCTGTGTAGCCGAGTCAATCTCCACAATCCACTCAGCCGCATTGCCATCGGTCATGTCCGACCAATAAAGGTCGAACGACGTAGTGGTCAGATTCATCACATACGGCATTGCCGGCCTGGCACATGTAGGCTGGGTCAGCACTATATTGTCCACCGCTGCTGGAGGGTTAGTGCCCGCTGAGGGGTCGTTGCACCACATAAACACCAACCTGTATGTGTCGGCAGTAGAGACGCTAAACTCACACTCGTAGTACTGCCAAGTTGACTCCCCATTCAATCTGCTGTTGCCATCGAGAGGTATCCAGCCTGCGGGAGCCGTGGAGAAATTGTACGTCGAGGTAGTGCCATCGGGCAGCAAACCTGCCGTAATAGCCACCGAGCTAGGCACGAGAAACACACGCAAATAGTCGTAACTGCCCTCGCCGTAGGCGTGCCAATTGTACGACATATAGTAGCCGCCGGGTGTCAGTTCAAACTCGCGGTAGGCATACGTGATGCTCGTGATGCTGTTGTCATACACGTTGGACGAAGAGTCGACACTCGACACAAATAGTGCACGGCTACCCACATTGGACGAGTCGGTGCCGATATACCATTGATTAGTCTGTGTGCCGTTGAGCAACACCCAACCAGCCGAGTCGGACATATCTTCAAAATCGCAAGAATAATCCACATTCTGCGCCTGTCCGACAAGTGGCAGCAACAACGCCGCCATCAATAAAAGACAATATAACTTCTTCATAGTATGTATGTTTTTTATTATTTTCAATATGACAACAACACGTATTTTGCGATGCAAATATACACAAAAAAAAGCACTCAACACGCAAAAGTGTTGTTTTTTTTACCAACTCCCTCAATTGCAAGCACAAGTAAAACGCATCACACCCACCCCAAAAGCCTAATTTGTTGCTTTGACCATATTAATTAAGAAAGCACTTGGAGTATCAATAAGCTAATCAGCAGTAGTAGACATATGGGCTCATATTTGTTGGTCGGGCAATGGATTATCAATATGTGATTTTTTTTTAGTAATTTTGCAGCCAGAAAATGAAGTTAACTCGGCACATCATAATAGGCTCTTGGGTATTGGTAATGACCCTGTTGACCTTGTCGGTACAAGGACAGGAAACCGAAACCAAATCGGGCACGATTGTACGTCCGGCAGACAGAACGCCTGCCCTATTCACCCAGCAAACAAAATCCACCCCTATTCTCTCCGACCCCACAGCGGGCACCTACCTAGTGGTGACGCGGCCTGACCTGCTGGAGACTCTACTACCCTTGCTGCAATGGAAACGACAGCAAGGATTCCGTGTAGAGGTGCTGTGCACTAACACCAACCAACGCGACACTATACGCGCTCGACTGACAGAGCGTTTTGCAAATGCTACCGTCATATTGCCTGCACAGCGATATGTGTTGCTGGTGGGCGATGTAGACCGGATACAGGCGTTTGCAGGCAAATATACCCCATCGGGACTAAACAACCGCGTGACAGACATGTATTACGGCGAATACACAGGCGACTACCTGCCCGAGGCCTACGTGGGAAGAATATCAGTGGCGGACAGCGCGGAATTGGCGGCTGTGGTGGCAAAAATCATTGCCTACGAGCAAGGAACATGGGTCGCTACAACTCGGCAATTGATGTTTGCTGCAGGCAGCGAAAGCCGCAATCCAGCACCCACTACCACCAACGGTCAGGTGAACTACTTGGCACAATTGGCATCCTCCAGTTTGGAATTGGACACGGTATGCTTCCGCAATCCTGCCTCCGCCAATCAGACGGACAGCCTGCTGCGGGCACTGAGTCAGAGCAACGCTTTAGTAAACTATACAGCCCATTGCACCGCCAGTGGATGGGAACGGCCCTACATCACGTTCAATTCCATTGACACACTGAACAACCCTGTGCCAACCTTGTTTGTGAACAACTGCTGCCTGTCGAACGCCTTCGACGGCACCTGCTTTGGAGAACGCCTATTGCGTCGCCCCACGGGTGGAGCCGTAGGCGTAATAGGTGCCACCAACGAAACTCTATGGAACGAGGACTACTATTGGGCTGTGGGGGCAAAATACCCTCCTTCGTTGATACCAGAATACGACAACACACGCCCAGGAGCTTTTGACAGCCTACTGCTACACGACAGCACAGTCGTACACTACGCCGAAGGGTATACTTTGGGAGCCTTGCTATACAATGGATGCCTTTCGGTGAGTATGGCAGGCTCGCCATACGATGCCTTCTACTGGGAAACATACTGCCTGTTGGGCGACCCTGCTATGACCCCTTATCTAGACAAAGGCGACAGCCTAAGATGGACAATACCAGACAGCCTGATGGCGGGATGCTCAACACTACAGATTGCCTGCACCCCCTTTGTCCGAATCAGTGCAACACAGGATACCCTATTGTTAGGCACCGCAATAAGCGGAGCTGACGGGGTAGCCCAACTGACGCTGAAACATGCTTTGTCGAACGACAGTGTGACTCTTACTGCCACACGCCCGGACGCTATCCCATTAATTGCCACCATACCTATCGTAAGTCCCACTTCTGCATGTATTGCCACGATACAATACGAATTGAACGATAGCACGCTACACCTCACTATTAAGAATGTGGGACAAGTAACCGCTAGGCATCACTATCTGCATATTACACAGGACAGCAGCGACCGCGTTGCCGGTGTCACAATCGACACAATTGAGCCTGTTGCAGTGCCGTCGTTAGCTCCACAAGCCGACACATCTATTATTATCGACTTGGGTCGGCTAGCCGTTGGCAATGAGCCCATGCTAGCGGCACAGTTGGTTAGTACCGACAGCCTTGGGCACCCATACGACACGCTGCATATCACAATACCTACCCCCAATATGCGCCCCAAGATTACCTCGATAACCGTATTGGATTCGTTAGGCAATAAGACAAAAACCATACTACCTAACAAGCAATACAATTTGGCAGCGACCCTATCCCACCCCACCGATTCCGTCTCTTTCGAAATGCAAGAAGTGCATTACACAGAGAGGACGGACGGCCGAGTGGTATACTTCCCTTTCACAATGGATGAGGATGTCGAGCACATACACGTATCATTGACAGCACACAAAGACCACTGGAAGCACCATTTCGAAAGTTGGCTAGTACCATACAATACATGGGAGCGATTTGAAACTGGCAACTTTGAGAACCTCCCATGGCAACAGGGTTCGCTCTACCCTTGGCAAATTGACAGTGTTGGTATGTATGAGGGACGCTACTGTGCACGCTCCGCCGCGATAGGTGACGCGCAGAAATCGACATTGCGACTAGATGTGGAGACTTTGGCAGATGACAGCGTGTCGTTTTGGTACAAGGTGTCGAGCGAGGCACACGACTGGCTATACTTCTTTATAGACGGACGCCGAGTAGGCTATTGGAGTGGCAACAGCGGTTGGCAACGCTATGTGCGACTGCTATCGGCTGGGAGTCATCGGTTGGAGTGGGTGTATCAAAAAGATGTCTCGCAGAGCGAACGAGAAGATTGTGCCTATATCGACAATGTGCGCCTACCGCTGGCTGTGTGGCAGCAACCCTATGGGACATCGGAACACGACAGTAACCTGACGGGGATAAAGCCTATTACTGAAAACTGGGTATTCAAGGTATTCCCAAACCCCGCCTCTAGAAAAATAATCATAGAGTTAGAAAGAAGCCCCCAACCCCGTTATATTGAACTCTTTGACGCTTTCGGAAGAATGGTCGATAAAATTTTCATACCACCAGATTGCATTTCGACACAATATTTCACCACCCTTTTACGTTTTGGGGTGTATTCGATGGTGCTACACGACCAAACTGGCAACCACGTAAAGAAACTGATAGTAACAAAATAACCCATGCAGCAAATAGACACGCTACCGCCTTACTGCCCACCGTATGGTTTTGCTGGAGAGGCCCTCTCAGTAGACACGACAAGCGATGCTTGGTCGTGGACAGGCGACTCAACGAGCTACTGCTGTGTATATGACTCCATCTTTACTCCCGTAAAACAGGCATCCCCCGAAATCCGCAAGAGCATTTTCTCCCATCACGAGTTGGCGGTGCAACATACCCACGAAATCGACATCCACCATGAAGGTGCACCCGGCTGGTTCTTTGGCTTTATCGTGCTTTCTATTTTCTTCATCTGCTCTTATCTACGACGTAAACAGATTGACATGGTGACATTACTACAGTCCGCCATCGACCACCGTGCGATGGGACGCATGCTACGCGACACCAATCTAACCCATGCCGCCGACCAAGCACCTATCGCCCTACTAATGTTGCTGCCCGTTTCGCTGGTAGGCTATTTCTTTTTCTTCCAACATCCAAGCAACACATGGCTCGACATACTGCAATACCTGACACTGTTTGCCACCTGCATCATAGTCTACTACACACGCAATGGAATCTTCCGTTTCCTCGGCAACGCATTCAACAACGGCGAGTCGGTTCACGTTTACCTATCAAGCAACTATATCTATCACTTGCTATATGCCATTGTCGCTTCGGCGTTGTCATTCTTTGTGTGCTACACCGACCGAGTGGGACAAGTATTCTTTTATATTCTCGCTGGGATGCTAGCCTTGCTCTTCACTGTACGACTCATTAGGGGTCTGAAACTAATTTTAACATTTTCAAAAACTCCCAAAGTCTATTTATTTTACTATCTTTGCATCCTTGAAATAGTACCAATTATCATCATAATTAAGGTTGTAATTTCGTATTAATTAGATATTTGAGTTAACAGAACAGTTTACATGAAAATCAAGAAAATCCTGATTTCCCAGCCCGAACCTACCGATCTTGAGAAGTCTCCCTACAAGAATTTGGTCAGTAAATATGGTGTCGACATAACTTTCTATAAATTTTTTGAGGTGGTGGGGCTCACCGTTTCAGAATTCCGAAAAAGCAGAATACATCTCTCAGACTACACCGCTATCATTTTCAACAGCAAGAACTCGGTCGACCACTTCTTCCGTCTTGCCAAAGAGCTTCGCGAAGTCATCCCCGACTCAATGAAGTATTTCTGCGCCACCGAAGCCATCGCTCTTTATCTTCAGAACTACATCCAATATCGCAAACGTAAGATATTCTTTGGTAACCAATATTTCTCCGACCTGATAGAGGTGCTACAGAAACATCGCGAAGAGAAGTTTCTGTTTCCCTGCTCTGACGAGAAACAGACCGAATACACCAAACTGCTGGACAAGGCTAAATTCAAATATACTAAGGCGACAATGTACACGTCTGTACCCCGCGACTTAAAGCAGTTCAAGTTGAAAGATTTCGACATGATCTGTCTTTTCTCACCTATCGGAGTACGCTCACTGGTGCAAAACTTCCCCAATATTGCCGAAGAAAACCATTTGATTGCCGCCTTTGGAGCCTCCACCCATGCCGCACTGAAAGCTGCTGGCATCAAATTGAGCATTGCCGCACCGACCAAGTCGTCGCCCTCAATGGCTATGGCGATTGAGAACTACATTAACGGCAAGGGTCAGGACGATACGGTCATCACCCGTCCTTCGATGAAGAAGGATCTAGTGCACGGCAGAGGTCTTAGCAGCGGAGCCAATGGCACAAAGAAGACTAAGTCAGTGTTTGCCAACAAGGCGAAATATAAACAACTGCAAGAGGAGCGCAAGGCTCAAGCCGCAGCTCGTCGCGCAGAGCGCCAAGCTGCCAAGGCTGCCGCCGAACTTAAGACGAAAAGCGAAACCCCAGACGCAGTTAATTAACAAGCCATCTATCGGTCATCACGATACATGATGATACCCGATAGTCTTAATTCACCGTGTCACCAAACCATCGCACAACCTTTAAGAAAAAAGAACGTCTCTGTAGCGAGAAGCTAATAGAGAAGCTATTTCATACTGGACATCGGACGATGGTGTTCCCCTATAGTTTGCATTGGCTGATTGTTCCCGCAGATACTTGGACCGACAATACGCCCGCCCAAGTTTTAATTGCTACATCTAAAAAGAAATTTCACCACGCAACCGACCGCAATCGCGTCAAACGTCTCACTCGCGAATGCTACCGATTGCACAAGCCTCAACTGTACTCTTTTCTTGAGGACAACAATCTTTCGCTCATCCTGTCAATTAACTATATACACAACGAGATATTTGAGTTTGCCACGCTAATGCACAAATTCGACAAACTGACAGACATATTAATTGACAACATCGGACAAAGCGTCCATTCCATCCCCAAAAGCGAGACACCATGCCAGTAAAGACCACTTGGGAGAGTCTGTGTCGTGGAGTATATACACTCTGGCAGATGCTCTGCAATTTGATTGCACGCATTATGCTCGGCCTTATATGGTTTTACCGCCACTGCATCTCCCCCCTCACCCCTGCTGCCTGCCGCTACACGCCTACATGTTCGCAATACGCGGTAGAGGCCATTAAGAAATATGGGCCTTTCAAAGGCGGTTGGTTGGCGTTGAAACGCATCCTCCGGTGCAACCCTTGGGGCGGGAGCGGATATGACCCAGTTCCTTAACATTGTATATAGTTTAGGTCGTTAGGTCCACTTTTCAATCATTTTTTCTAGTTGTGTTGCTAAGATACGAACATTTTAATTGAGGTTCTTCCGACAAATGGATAGGTGATGACACAGGGCTTTTTCATTCCGTTTTGAATTCCCTTTGCCTCCACTCTTAGGAGCGAACCCTGAGCGAAGGCAGAGCGAACCCAGAGCGAAGGCAGAGTGTCTATTATATTATACCCGGAAAGCACAAAAAGAGGGTGCCGCTTTTGAGAAAAATCATTTTTGATTTCGTCCATTTCTGCTCAGAGAGCATCGCAAAATGTTTTTTTTGATGGTTGTCAAAAGAGAAAACACGAGTAATATCTGAGCGAGAAATGGGTGTTTGGGCACAATGCCCTATGTTACATAATCCTGTAGGTAACAAAGTAACAAGTTAACATTTTTGTTATTATCAACTGATAATTAAATATATAGCAACGCCTATTTTATGAAACAGGTAACATCTTGGTAACATTTTGCCCTTTTTCTAAGGGACTTTTCGTGTCGTTTCTATCGGGTTCTTACATCACCTCTCACGCCACGAAATGTTACCTCTTTTCAGCCTCAGGTAACATTTTTAAATGATACACAAGTTTGCTATTCAAATATTTGCATTTAAAATGTTACTTTGTTACCTTGTTACCTCGTCCTTTTTGCAACAACACAAAAGGGGTGGAAAGGATTGTAAAAGTGCGGAAAATCAGTCGTATATCAAACTGGACTCCAAAACAATTCGTGAAAAAGTGGCACATGATGAC
>JAFWQP010000033.1 GCA_017509045.1 Bacteroidales bacterium | reverse complement strand
CCAACGGCAAACTCGAAGGCATCAACAATAAAATCAAAACCATGAAACGGCAGGCCTATGGCTACAGAGACATGCCCTTCTTCAAACTCAAACTCCTCTCCCTACACGACTCCACCTATCCATTTAGCGGATGAACCATATGTTATGGGGTTCTACACCCTTTGTGGTTAGTGATATTGAAAGAACCACGGTATGTTCCAATTAGACTAGGCTATTGGATAGAAATAATGTGCATTACAAATAATGTAAATGACTTAAGCAAGCAGGTGGTTTTTGAAAGTTTTCTGTATTTTAATAATATAATAATGAGAAAAATATGAAAAAGATAGCTTTAGTTGTGGTAGCTGTGTTGGTGGCGGTGGGAGTGGCGGCACAGTCGCACAGTTTTAGGGATACTTCGTATGTAAGATACGAACAGTTTGATTTTGACGCGTGGGTCCATTCGGATTCAAACCATCATGGAAAAGGAATTTCCTGTAGGATTTTATACCCCATCACCCATGAAGCGATGCAATTTGAAGATGTGGTGCAATATAATTATACCGATAGTCCCACGGGAGTGAAAATTGTGGGACTGTCTGCCGTGATAGAAAATCGCGGGGGATTAACCTATCCGATGAATCCACCGGAATATCTACTGCTATACGATGCATCGACAGACACCTTCGAACTCAAGGCCATGGTGCAGTGGGAGGAGACTGACACGGCAGGCAGACCTTTTTATGAGTATATGTTGAATGCAGTCTCTAGCGATTACCAACCGCATATATACTCAGGATCGGGGGCTCCATATATTAGAATATTTGACTATTATTTTGACAAGCCGATAGTATTATACGATTCGTTTTATGTCGGTGCAACATCGCGTTTCTGGCTATTCTCTCCAGAGGAAGCAATAACGCCCAGCCGATCAGGTTACACTACGCATATCACGGAGAGTTTTCCTGATACGAATTATCTGATCTCCTTATGGAAGATATATCATTACAACTCTCACGGTGGTAATTATACACCCTATCAGTGGCATTGGGTGATGTCTGACCAGTTTCTGATGGTGCTGCCGATAATTGAGGTGGTGGACACGTCGTTTGCCAACGCACCGGAGTGCCCAAGGGTGAGCGGGCTGTTTTTGAGGGGCAACTATACTGACACGGTGACGTTGCAGTGGGAGCAAGACAGCCTGCACAGGGAGTTTGAGCTGTCGTACGGGCGCGACGGCATAGCACCCGAGGACGGCACCATTGTGAGGCTGAACAATACGACCCGCTGGCAGTTTACGGACACTGCCTATTGCGACACGCCGATGGTGGCGTATGTGCGGACGGTGTGCCGCGAGTACGACACACTGCGGTGGAGCGATTGGAGTTCTATGCGGTGGCAACTGCACTACGAGAGGCCTGCCGACACCACGCAGCACGAGGAAATAGAGGTGCCTGACGACAGAAGCGACCTGTCGCGCTTTGTGCGGCTGATGCCCAATCCGGCTAGCGGGAGCGTGGTGGTGATGTCGTCGTATGGGATTGACGGGCTGGAGGTGTACGACGTGCGTGGCAACCGAGTGCTGGAGCATAAGGTCGAGGGTCGCGGAAGGTCGGTTGGCTTCGACGTGACGGGTTGGACGAAGGGCACCTATGTGGTACTAGTACACACCCCGACAGGTATCGCCACCAAGCGGCTGGTGGTGGAGTGATTTAAAGTTTGACAAGTTGTTTTAGACACAAACAGCATCGCCTAGATTGTCGTGGACAATAAATGTTTCTATCGGCCTGAAAGACCAGCAGTCCATAGCCCAAGGCATCGCCTTGGGTAAATGATGGACGTAATTAACGCCCCGAAGGGGCAAAAGTATGGTACTTTTGCCCCTTCGGGGCGACGGTGGCTTGTACTGTCCACCCAGGGCGATGCCCTGGGCTATATATGTTATGGCCTTTCAGGCCGTAAATAGCTGTGAACGATATGCCTCCGAGGTTCAACTCTGTAGAATTCGGTCACTCATTCAAACTAGCGTGAAGAAAAACAAGATGAGTTCTATTAATTAGTCTAACGAAAACCCCTACGGGGTAATTTATAGAAGTTGCCATAACTTGTCAAACTTTAGTTATTAAATAGAACCCACCAGAAATGAAAAGTCGGTCTATTGACCGATTTGGGTTTAAGAATGGTGACAAGAATATTTTGGTCTTAAAATACGTTTTTTTGCCATTATGCGTTACTAGTATAATCGAAAAGTAATAACGCATGGCACGACGAATCATCATGGCTGTCACCAACGACCTGCTGACCGACCAGCGGGTGGACCGTAGTTGCCGAGCCTTGCAGGAGTCGGGCTACGCGGTGACGCTAATTGGGCGGAGGCTGGGACATGCCTCGGGCTTTGGGCACACCTCTAACGAGGTGGCCGAAATGGCGTTGGATGCAAGGCCATACAGATGTGTGCGGATGCGGTTGCTGTTTAGGCGGTCGGCGTTGTTTTATGCCGAATATAATATGCGGCTACTGCTCAAGCTGCTGTTGATGCGTGCCGACGCCTTCTATGCCAACGACAGCGACACGTTGCCGGCTTGCTGCTGGGCCGCGAGGCTACGGGGGAAAAAACTGCTGTTTGATGCCCACGAACTGTTTCCCGACGTGCCAGAGCTGGTAGGAAAGCCACGGGTTCAAAGGGTATGGAAATGGGTAGAACGCACCTGCCTGCCGAGGGTAGATGCCGCCTTCACGGTGAGCCAAAGCGTGGCTGAAGAATATCGACGGCGCTACGGGGTGGCGATGACGGTGGTGCGCAATGTACAAAATCGTAGGGGCTTACCCCTGTGTAAGTCCTCACGCTTACCCCTGTGTAAGCCCTCACAAATTGAGAATTATCCAGGTGCAGCAGCATTGAATGTCGTCGGTGACTCACCGGCTAAAGTATTATTGTATCAAGGTGCGGTGAACGTAGGGCGCGGAGTGAGGGAGCTGGTAGATGTGATGGGGCGGCTGCCACAGTGCCGATTGGTGGTGGCGGGCGACGGCGACCTGTTAGACGAACTGCGAGAGTATGCCGCTGACAAGCCTTGGTCAGAACGTATTATGTTTCTTGGACGGGTCGACCCCAATCAGCTGCATGCGCTAACCACCAAGGCCGACATGGGCGTATGCCTACTAGAAGACTTGGGGCTGAGCTATCGCTGTGCACTGCCCAACCGAGTGGGCGACTTTGTGCAGGCTGGGGTGCCCTTGTTGGCAACAGGCTTTGTGGAGATACAAAGGGTGATAGAACACTATGGGATTGGAGCCACAACCGAGGCGTGCCCCGCCGTCAAAGATGGGGAAGCATACGACCAATACCTTGGCAGGTTGGCAAATACGATTGCCGATACACTTCATGCCTGGCATACTATGCCACAAGAAGAACGCGACAGGCGTTTTGCCCGTGCCCGCAAAGAGCTGTGCTGGGATAATGAGAAAAAAACGCTGATAAAAACAATCAATGCAATATTTAATGAAAAATAACGTTAAGGAAATTGAAAACTTATTAAATTGAAAATTGGAAATTGAATATTTGAATTCGTAAATTCGTTAATGTGTTAATTCGTAAATCTTGAATTCGTTAATTCGTTAATTTGTAAATTCGTAAATCAAAGATTCACACATTAACACGTTAACACATTCACACATTCACACATTCAAAAATTCACACGTTAACACATTCAAAAAAGACTAACTCATTAACACATTAACACGTTAACACATTCAAGAAATCACCTTTATAGTTTTTAGTTTTTAGTTTTTACTTTTAAAATAAAGCAATCAAATATGATCTACGACATTCTATTGGTCCTCTACTTTGTTGGCTGCCTTGTCGGCCTGTGGTTTGTATTTAAGAAGGCGGGCGTAGCGCCCTGGAAAGCACTAATCCCCATCTATAATATCGTGGTGTGGATTAAGATATGTGGCAAGAGCTGGAAATGGTATATCTATTTCCTCATTCCCGCCATCAATATCTTCACATTCCTGCTGCTGGTGGTGGAGACCGCCAAAGTGTTCCACCGCTACAACTTCTTTGAGCAGACCTTTGCGGTCATCTTCCCATGGTGCTACCTGCCCATATTGGGACTGAACAAAATGCAGTACCACGACCCCAGCAACGAAGAGCCCCACAAGGTGAGCGAACTGCGCGACTGGATGGATGCCATCGTCTTTGCGCTTGTCGCCGCCGTGATAATTCGTGGCAAAGTGTTGGAGTTTTACAATATACCATCCAGCTCGATGGAGAAATCGCTGCTCACGGGCGACTATCTGCTGGTGTCGAAACTGGCCTACGGCCCCCGCATGGCGATGACACCGCTAGCAATGCCGCTGGTGCACAACGTCATGCCCCTGACCAACGGCCAACACGAGTCGTACCTCAAATGGATCAAGCGTCCCTACCACCGCTTCCCCGGCTTGGGCAGTGTAGAGCGCATGGATGCCGTAGTGTTCAACTATCCCGACGGCGACACCGTGTGCACCGCATGGCAGAGCAACATGAGCTACCACGACCTAGTGCGCGATATGGGCCGCGAGAACGTCCTAAATGCCAAACGGCTGCCCGTGGGCAACCAGATGGTAGAAAACCACATCCGTGTGCGGCCTGTCGACAAGCGCGAGAACTTCATCAAACGCTGCGTAGGGCTGCCGGGCGACGACATCCAAATTATCGACCACAAAGTCTATGTCAACGGCAAAGAGATGCCCTTCCCCACAGAGAGTCAGCAGACCTACGACATCCAGTTCACACCCGGACTCAACGCCCGCAAGATACTCGACAACATGGGCATCAGTCACGAAGACTACGAGAACGCGCTGGGGATAATGATGTACGAAGGCGGCACACAATACCGTGTGCCACTCACCCAACAGATGGCATTGGAGATGCAGTCGCGTCCCGACGTCATATCGGTCACCGAAGTGACATACGACACCACCGACCTCCTCTCGCTATTCCCCCATGCCCAAGGCTACAACTGGAGCGTCGACAACTTCGGTCCCGTACATATCCCCGCCAAGGGCGAGACGCTGACGCTCACCTTGCAGACCCTCCCGTTGTATCAGCGGTTGATAGAAGTGTTCGAGGGCAACACGCTGCAGGTGCGCGATGGCAAGATCTACATCAATGGCGAAGAAAGCACCACCTACACCTGCAAGATGGACTACTACTGGATGATGGGCGACAACCGCCACAACTCAGCCGACAGCCGGTACTGGGGTTTTGTGCCTGAAGACCACATCGTAGGCAAGGCGAGCCTTGTAGTGTTCTCGTTCGACAAAGACCACCACCGCGTACGTTGGAACCGCATTTTCCGCAAAGCCTCGCAGTGGTAAACAAAAAAAAATGTGAAAAAAATGATACCTTGATACAATTTTTTGCAATTTTTTAAGTTAATATAGCACTAAAGAATAATTGAAAAGTGAAAATTTGAATTCGTAAATTCGTAAATTCGTTAATCATTGATGCGCCAAAGACTAACACATTAACACATTAACACGTTAACACATTCAAAAATTCACACGTTAACACATTCAAGGAATCAAACAATCTTAATATGTTTGCAAAGATAGTAACTCCAAAAGGGACAATGAAGGTGGAACTCTATGCGAAAGAGGTTCCCAACACAGTCGACAATTTTGTGAAGCTTGCCAAATCGGGATTCTATGACGGCCTTCGTTTTCATCGTGTCATCCCCAGTTTCGTCATACAGGGAGGCTGCCCCTATAGCCGCAACCTTGGCGACCCACGCGTCGGCACCGGCGGCCCGGGATGGCATATCAAATGCGAAACCCAGGCGGAACGACAGTATCACGACCGAGGAGTGCTGTCGATGGCACATGCAGGAAAAGACACAGGTGGCAGTCAGTTCTTCATCTGTCACAACCGCGAAAACACCCAGCACCTCGACGGTGTGCACACCTGTTTCGGACAAGTGGTGGAAGGCCTTGACGTGATAGACAAGATAGCGGCAGGCGATTTGATTGAAAAGATTGAAATAATAGATTGAAACATAAACAATAACCAAAAAAATAAAGACAAAATGAACTTAGGTATAAAACTGCTCGTTGCAGAGGACGACCCCAATCTGGGCACTATCCTTAAGGCCTACCTCACCCAAAAAGGCTACACCGTGTTTCTGGCCGTAGACGGTCAGGCCGCTCTCGACTCCTATCAGAACGACGATGTCGATGCCTGCATCCTTGACATCATGATGCCCATCAAGGACGGATTCACCGTCGCCAAAGAGATACGTCGTGTGGACAAACGCATCCCCATCATCTTTCTCACAGCCAAAAACCTCGAGGCCGACAAACTGAAAGGATTCGAAATAGGCGCCGACGACTACGTGACCAAACCCTTCAGCATGGAAGAACTGCTGGCACGAGTCAATGCCACCATACGCCGCTCTTTCGACGACGGCAAACCCGACAAGAACCTATTCCACATTGGCAACATCGTGTTCGACTACGCCCACCAGACCCTCACCTGTGGCGATGACGTGCAGCGGCTCACCATGAAGGAATGCGAACTGCTACGCATGTTTGCCATGAATTTCAACCAGTTAGTCGACCGCACCAGCACCTTGCAAAAGATTTGGAAGGACGACAGCTACTTCGCCGCCCGAAGCATGGATGTCTACATCACCAAGCTGCGCAAATACCTCAAGGTAGACCCCAAAGTGCAGATTGTCAACGTACACGGTGTCGGCTTCCGTCTGACAGTGAAAAACGACTAATCAATCAAGATGAGACTGACCTTCCTTGGGACGGGTACTTCGATGGGAGTACCCGTCGTAGCATGTAGGTGTGCCGTCTGCCAGTCGACCGACAGCCACGACAAGCATCTGCGCACCTCGGCGTTGGTGGAGACCGAAGAAGGTAAGAACATACTCATCGACATCGGTCCCGACTTCCGCGAGCAGATGCTGCGCGAAAAAGTCATGCATATCGACAGCATACTAATCACCCACGCCCATCGCGATCATGTGGCAGGGCTGGACGACATACGCTCATTCAACTATGTGCAGAGTCAGAAGATGGAACTCTATTGCAACCAAGAGGCGCGTGTGGCAATTGAGCGCGACTACCACTACATCTTTGTGCCGCATGAGTTTCCCGGATTGCCCGAAGCCAACCTCCACGAGTTGTCGGGCGACGACACCTTCCGTGCGGCAGGGGTAGAGATAACACCCATCAAGGCGATGCACAAGCAACTACCTGTGCTGGGCTACCGTATTGGAGGATTGGTCTATATAACCGATGCCAACCACATAGAACCCAGTGAGATGGAGAAGATAAAAAATGCCGACATACTTGTCATCAATGCCTTGCGAAAAGCAAAACACTTCTCCCATTTCTGCCTGCCTGAAGCATTAGAAATCATAGCGCAGGTACACCCCCGCGAAGCATACCTCACCCATGTCAGCCACGAGATGGGGTTCTATGCCGAAGTATCGAAAGAGCTCCCGCCACACGTCCATATCGCCTACGACGGACTACAAATTGAAAATTGAAAAATGGAATGTGTTAACGTGTTAATGTGTTAATGTGTTAGTCCTTGGCGCATCAAAGACTCACGAATTTACGAATTAACGAATTCATGAAACGTATTTTAGTTTTTAGTTTTTACTTTTTAGTTTAAAAAAATAGCTGCCCCAACTTCTTAGCTCTTAGTTCTTACTTCTTACTTCAAAAACATAGTTCTTACTTCTTACTTCAAAAACATAGTTCTTACTTCTTACTTCAAAAACTACTTATCTTCTAAAAAGTGCATCTCCACATTGTCACATTCAATGTTCCTTGGCCTGCCGACTATGGCGGTGTGATAGACGTATACTATCGCATTGTCGCGCTTTCGAAGGCAGGCGTTAAGATTCATCTACACTGCTACACTTACGGAAGAGCAGAGGCTAAGGAATTAGATCAATGGTGTGAGGAAGTGTGCTATTACCCACGCCAGGTAGGGCTCCGTCACCAATTGGAACGACGCCCCTACATAGTGGCCTCGCGCTGCTCTGAGGCATTGCTGAAACACCTTAGACAAGACGATTACCCCATACTTCTAGAAGGGTTGCACTGCTGCCTACTGCTAGAACAGCTAGCAGGGGAGGGGAGGCACATCATCGTTCGTGCCCACAACGTGGAACACGACTACTACAACTCGCTCGCCGCTGTGGAGAAGAGCCCGTGGAAGCGTCTCTTCTTTCGTATTGAGGCACGTAAGTTGCGCCAATATGAGCAGTGGTTGAGCAAGGCGACTAGGGTGCTGGCCATTTCGAACACTGATGCAGCCCACTTCCGTGCCATAGGGTGCGGAGATGTGCGACTGCTGCCACCATCCCACGGACACACATCCGTCACCTCACTCACAGGGATGGGCGACTATGTGCTATACCACGGCAACCTTTCTGTGCCTGAGAATATCAATGCCGTCCACCACCTGCTGGAACAGGTGGTAGACCGCTGCCCCTATCCATTTATAGTGGCAGGAAGAAATCCGGACGAGGAGCTGCAGCAAGCTATTGCAAAACACCCCAATGTGCGATTGGTGGCCAACCCCGACGACGAAACCATGCACCGCTTACTGCAAGAGGCACAAGTCAACCTACTGCTCACCTGGCAGGCTACAGGAGTGAAACTGAAGCTGATGAACGCCCTCTACGAAGGTCGCCACTGCCTGGTGAACAGCCCGATGGTGGAGGGCACCGCCCTTACAGATGCCTGCGTAGTGGCTGATACTCCTTACGAGGTATGCGAAGCCCTTGCCCGCTTGATGGAAGATGCCTTTTCAGAAGAAGAACGCCTACGCAGAATTCACATACTTGAGGTTGCCGACCCGATGCACGATATCAAATCGCTCATATAACTGATTGACCCATGCGAAAAGAGTTAAGTGTTAAATGTTAGTTGCAAAATAGGACGAGGTAACAAGGTAACAAAGTAACATAAAGGGTACTTCTATAAATTCGTTTTATTCGTTATCATGCCTGCATGAAGATTCAGATAATAAATTCGTTAGATTCGTGCAATTCGTGTTCAAAGGTTATTAATAGAAGTCCCTTAAAGTAATTGTAAACTTCAACAACATAGATGCAGTCCCTACAAACCTCTGACCAACAAGACATTGTTGCGACATAACGAAACAATCTGCTACAGCGCTACAGTTGCTACAGTTCGTTTTAGACTTATCAAAACGCTATTGATATACCTATATATTTGATATATAAATACATATATAAAATTTCATTAAATAAGAGCACCTGAACTATAACTGTAGCACTGTAGCACTGTAGCACAAAAAGTGTGGTTCGCCTACGTATTAGTCGGAAGAATCTATTTTTAGAGTTTCCGAAAGGTAAAATAGAGTGCGTCAACAACCTTTTTTTTCTAAAAAGCTGCACCCTGGATTTTGTTCTTTTGGGTATAATTATAACAGACGGTTGCTTCCACTTTGGGTTCGCTCTGCCTTCGTTCTGGGTTCGCTCTGGGTTCGCTCTGCCTCCACCCCTAAGAGTAGAGACAAAGAGTATTCAAAATGGGATGAAATAGACCTCAATGTTGTATTAAGGTGAGAGCAGAGAGAGCTTGCTCGCTATGCCGAGCCAAACAACGTCACGAAGTAACGTTGTATAAGGTGAGAGCAGAGAGAGCTTGCTCGCTATGCCGAGCCAAACAACGTCACGAAGTAACCTCATCTATCCGTTTGGCGGATGAATCGAAATATTAAGGTGAGTAATGTGTCAATGTTTGAGTGAAAATACTCAAATAATCAAGAAATCAGACAATCAAGCAATCAAAAAAACACGATGATGCATTCAATAATATATTTCTCACACAATAAAATGAAAGACATATCGTTTTTTTTGTGTATATTTGCAATTTAATACAAAAGAATGGCAAAGATATTTAGACGATATGAATCAACAATATACGGTAACTACCGCAAAGCCTACTTTATCGACGGAGCGTTGACGGGGGCGGTGATGTCGATGGTTATGCTGTTGCGCGACTGGCTCGCCACGTCGCCTATGTCATCGCCAGAAAACTATGTTACCGAACTGGTTCTTGCCATTGCTATCGTTTGGTCGTGCTACCAATACCGCCGACAACTGCCCGACGGGAAGGTGACGTTGAAAGAACTGATGCTGCTGGGCTTGGGCATAGGCGTGGTGAGCGCCGTGGTGTATGGCCTGTGGACTTGGTTGCACTGCGGGGTGCTGGACACCTCGTTGGTGGATTATTACAACCAACAGCGCATCGCCATGATGGAGTCGGCAGAGAGCAGTGCCGAAGCTAAGGTGGCGGTGGAGCTAGTGCGCCGCTACACCGCCGGCGACTGGGCTTTCATTGGTGCGTTCCGCTCGGCGGTGATGAGCATCATCATCACCTTCTTTGCCGCCCTAATATTCCGAACAGAGAAGGGAACAGTAATCGAAAAAAAAGACAAATAACTAACACTGAGATACTAAAATGGATTTATCAATCATTGTACCGCTTTTCAACGAAGACGAGTCGCTGCCCCATCTGGCAGAATGGATCGACCGCGTGATGAATGAGCATCAATTCGACTACGAGGTCGTTATGGTCGACGACGGTAGCAAAGACCGTTCGTGGCAGGTAATAGAAGAACTACATACAAAGAACCCCAGATACAAAGGAGTGAAATTCCGCCGCAACTATGGCAAGTCGGCCGCCCTTAACGTGGGCTTCCGCCACGCCCAAGGCGACGTGGTCGTCACCATGGATGCCGACCTGCAGGACAGTCCCGACGAGGTGCCCGAACTGTACCGCATGATTAAGGAGGATGGCTACGACCTGGTGAGCGGATGGAAGAAGAAGCGCTACGATTCGAAACTTGCCAAGAACATCCCCTCCAAATTCTTCAATTGGACCACACGCAAGATGAGCGGCATCAAGCTCCACGACTTCAACTGCGGCCTCAAGGCCTACCGCCACGATGTGGTGAAGAGCATCGAGGTCTACGGCGAGATGCACCGCTATATCCCCGTCATAGCCAAATGGGCAGGATTCACCCATATCGGCGAGAAGGTGGTGCAGCATCGCAAACGCGAGTTCGGTGTCACCAAGTTCGGCCTCAACCGCTTTGTCAACGGCTATCTCGACCTGATGAGCATCATGTTCATGTCGAAATTCGGCAAACAGCCCATGCACTTCTTCGGACTGATGGGCACGCTGGCGTTCCTGCTGGGTTTCGTCGCCTTCGTCATCGTCTGCGTTATGCGCCTCTGTGGCCGCATCGCTCTCACCAACAGCGTGTGGTTCTACGTCTCCATGCTGTTCATCCTAATGGGCACGGTGCTGTTCTTGGCAGGATTCCTCGGCGAGCTTATCTGCCGCAACTCCACCACCCGCAACCAATACCTGATTGAAAAGGAGGTGCTGTCATGAGTTTGCAATGCGGCATCGTAGGGCTCCCCAACGTGGGCAAGTCCACCCTTTTCAACTGCTTGAGTAATGCCAAAGCTCAGGCTGCCAACTTTCCCTTCTGCACCATCGAACCCAACGTGGGAGTAATCACAGTTCCCGACGAGCGGCTTGCCAAGTTGGTGGAGATAGAGCATCCCGCCAGCGTGGTGCCTGCCACGGTGGAGATAGTCGACATTGCCGGACTGGTCAAAGGAGCCTCCAAGGGCGAAGGCCTTGGCAACAAGTTCCTCGGCGACATCCGCACCACTGATGCCATCATCCATGTGCTGCGCTGTTTCGACGACGACAACGTGACCCATGTCGACGGCAGTGTCGACCCAATCCGCGACAAACAGACCATCGACCTCGAGCTGCAGTTCAAAGACCTCGAGACCATCGAAAACCGCTACGAGAAAGAGGTGAAGAAAGCCAAAGCCGGTGGCGACCCCAAGGCAAAACGGCTGGTAGAGGTGATGGACCTCTATCGCAACGCGCTGCTGTCGGGCAAGAGTGCCCGCACCGTGCATCTGGAAGAGAGCCAACAGGAGGCTGCGAAAGACCTCATGCTGCTCACCGCCAAACCCATCCTATACGTATGCAATGTCGACGAAGCGTCGGTGGTGACTGGCAACCACTATGTCGACGCAGTGCGTCAAGCCGTCAAAGACGAGGAAGCAGAAGTGCTAGTCATCGGCGCGGGTATCGAGGCCGACATAGCGGAGCTGGAAACCTACGAGGAAAAACAGATGTTCCTCGAAGACCTCGGGTTGAAAGAGTCGGGTGTCAACCGCCTTATTAAAGCAGCCTACAAACTGCTCAACCTACAGACTTTCCTCACCGCAGGTCCAAAGGAATGCCGTGCCTGGACATTCAAGAAAGGCATGAAAGCCCCTCAGACAGCAGGTATTATACACAGCGACTTCGAGCGTGGCTTTATCCGTGCCGAGGTCATCAAGTACGACGACTATGTCAGCCTGGGCAGCGAGGCGAAATGCCGCGAGGCGGGCAAGATAGCCATCGAAGGTAAAGACTATGTGGTGCAGGACGGCGACATCATGCACTTTAGGTTTAATGTGTAAACTATCATTGTATACATCATGCTGAGTAGAAAGACGATACTTTTGTTGCTGACGGCCACGGCATGGGTTGTCGGCTTGGTGTCGTGTTCTACCCAAAAGGCGAATTGGGGTAATATCCAATACCACAACACTACCGCCCACTACAACATTTGGTGGAACGGAAACGAAAGCCTTAAGCAGGGACTGGCACTTCTCGACACCAAATGCAAGGATGACTACACCCGCCTGTTACCCGTCTATAAGGTGGGTACCAAGGAGGAGAGCATGTCGCTATATCCTCAGTTCGACCGCGCTATCGAAAAGAGCATCAAGGGCATCAAGAAGCACAGCGTCTTCGTCAATGGGCAGGAGCATGTACCCTATATCTCACGATGCTATCTGCTCACCGCCTACGCCACCTTCTATAAGCACGACCTCGCCAACGCCGCCAGCACCTGCCAACTGCTCATGTCGCAATACGGTGGCACTGCCATTGCCGACGAGGCAGCCATACTTTATGCCCGCTGCGCCACCCTCGACCATCGCTACCTAGATGCCGAAGGGTCGCTCGACGAACTGGTGGCAGCATTGGGCAAGGGCAACTTCGCCTCCAAGCAGAAGTTGAACCTATATCTAGCCATGGCTGAGTGCACCCTGCCGCAAGAGAAGTATAAGAAGGGGGTGCAGTTTCTGAAACAAGCTCTCGACGAACATCCCACCAATCGGCAAAAGGCACGCATATATTTTATCCTTGGCCAAATATACCAAGAGCTGGACAAACGCCCTACCGCCTCGAAATATTACGAGAAGGTGCTGCGGTGCAACCCTTCGTACGAGATGGAGTTCAACGCCCGGCTCAATATGGCATCGTGCGCCGACCTGCAGCATACCGACCGCGAAAAATTGGAACGTCTGCTTGACCGTATGTTGCACGACAAGAAGAACGAGGAGTTTCTGGACCAAATCTATTACGCCAAAGGCGAGATGTATATGGGTATGCGCGAGACTAAGAAGGCGTGCGATGCCTTCCGCACCTCGACAGCCGTATCTGTCAGCAATCCCGCACAGAAGGCCCGCTCCGCACTCCGTCTGGGCGACATCCTCTACAGCAAACTGCAAGACTACGACCATGCGCAGATTTACTACGACACAGCCCTGCAAATCATCAAGCCCGACTTCCCACACTACGCCAACCACAAGTCGCGCTACGACCTGCTTACATCACTAGTTGCCTACACCCGTGTCATCGAGCGTAACGACAGCCTTATTGCCGTTGCCAACATGCCCGAGAGCGAGCGCGCAGCACTCATCAACGACAAGATAGAAGCTTTGCGCAAGGCCGAAGCAGAGGCGAAGGAACGCGAACTGTTGGAACAGCTTGCGGGCGATGCCCGTTCGCAACAGAACACCCTGCAGGGCGACTGGTATTTCTACAACAGCAACACCGTCCAAAAAGGTAAGGAAACCTTCCGCCAACGATGGGGTATGCGCCCATTGGAAGACTATTGGTTCCTATCGAAAAAAGGTATGCTGGGCATGAACATGCTTGCCCAAACGGGCACTCCGCCCGACGAAGCCGACACCAACACTGCCGACAGCCAGCCCAATGAAGCCCAAGAGGGTGACAAAAAAGTGGCTGCCGACAACCCCGACGACCCACACTGTGTGGCATACTACCTCAAAGATCTGCCTAAGAGCGAGGCGGAGCAAGACTCGATGCAGGCGCAGACCGCTGTCTGCCTGCTCAACGCAGGATATATCTATTACGACGGCATTCACAACATACCCAAAGCCTTAGAGTGCTACCTTCGCATGGCGGACAGCTACACCACCAACAGCGAGATAGTGCAGGCATTCTTCATGCTGTACAAAATCTACGACAAGCAGGGCAACACCCCCAATGCCAACTACTATCGCAATATGGTGCTGATGGGATTCCCCGACAGCGACTTTGCCAACCTGATACTCGACGAAGACTACTACAAAGAAATCATGCGCCGCAGCCAATTGATACGCGAAGACTATAACGACGTATATACACTCTATCGCAAACACAGATACGACGATGTGCTGAACGCCGTAGCCACCGCTAAGGAGCTGTACTCCAACGAACCGATGCTGGGCAAATTCCGCTACTGGGAAGCCCTTTCGTATGCCCGTCTTGATAACAAGAGTCGCGCCGTCGCCACCCTGCAAGGCATCATTGCCGACTACCCCAAGACCGACAGCATCGTGCCACTGGCACAGACGCAGCTAGACTTCCTGCTTGGCGAAGGTGCGAAATACGTAACCAACAGCGGCACAGACGAAACAATTACCGACCCCAACAGCATCGACGAGAAGGTTAACGCCCTCGCCAGCCGCGATGTGACTAAGGCTGAGCAAGGACGGACTCCGACGGAGAGCCTTCCGCCCGAAGCACGGCTGTTTCGCTACAAGGCGGATATGGCTCACCATGTCATCATCATAGTGAAAGAGAAGAAGATACGAGCCACCCAATTGCAAGCCAAAGTGGGCACATTTATCAGCACTTACTATGCCAACTCAGGATATAAGACAAGCCCATTGATGTTCACCGACTCTACCCAGATGGTAACCATCAGCACCTTTGTCAACGCCAGCGAGGCAAAAGACTTTGCCCAACACCTACAACTGGCCGACGGACCCCTCGCCGACTACGATAAGAACGACTACCAAGTGTTTGCTATCTCTAAACAAAACTACACCACACTCTACAACCGCAAGCAGGTAGAGGCATACAGTCTGTTCTATAACAAGTACTATCTAAACGACAACTAGTAAAATCCAAATGCCGACGAGCCTAATCGTATGCCGAGACGAAAAACGACGGTAATAAAGAAATCGAACATATCAACATATATACTTATACTATAATACCCATGAGCGATACACCCAACAGCCTTATCAACACTATCACCGTAGGAACCACCATCAAAGGCGACATTGTGGCTAACGGTGACTTCCGCATGGATGGCACCCTCGAAGGTAATATCACCCTCACTGGCAAACTGGTGGTCGGCGAGCAAGGACGCATCACAGGCAACGTGGTCTGCCAGAACGCCAATGTGATAGGCATCATCGACGGCAACCTCTCGGTCAAAGAGTTTCTCACACTTTATGCCACCTCGCGCGTGAGGGGCGACATTGTTGCCAACAAACTGGCTATAGAGTCGGGAGCCTATTTCACCGGCAGTTGCCACATGCTGGACGAATTAACCGATTAGAACTAAAAATTTGATTGTATTAATACTTGAGTGGCTGGTGAAGTTATATTAGGCAACCTCTAATTATTACTTTTGAACACGAATCGCACGAATCTAACGAATTGATGTTTTGAATCGTCATGCAAGCATGATAACGAATAAAACGAATTTTTAGAAGCTCCCATTAGTCAATCGTTGCATAAGGTGAGAGCAGAGAGAGCTTGCTCGCTATGCCGAGCCGAGCAACGTCATGGAATAACAATCAAGCAATCAGACAATCAAACAATCTTACTTAATATGACAGAGGAGATTCTTAAGTTGCTATTCGAAAGATGGTCGGGTGAGAGGGTGAAGGAGATGTTGGAGCTTGGCGCCAACGGCAGCAACCGAAAGTATTGGCGACTGATGGGCTCAGCGCACCACTGCATCGGTGCATATAACGCCGACGTGACGGAGAACGAGGCATTCTACTACTACAGCCACGCATTGAAGGAGCGAGGCATTGCCGTTCCAGAGCTGTACGCCGTGAGCGAAGACAGGATGCACTATCTGCAACAAGACCTTGGCGATACAACCCTGTACGCCATGCTCCTCGACAAACGGCGGCAGGGTGGAGGTTTCGACAACGAGATGTTGGAGCTGTATAAACAAGTGCTGGCTGACCTGGCTCGGATGCAGGTGGCGGGACGCGATATGGACTTCAGCTACGCCTACCCTCGTACCGACTTCGACACTAGGTCGATACAGTGGGACTTGAACTATTTTAAATACTATTTCCTCAAACTAAGGTATATCCCCTTCAACGAAGAGTTGCTGGAGGAGGACTTTGTGGCATTTAGCCATTGGCTGCTGGATACGGACTGCGGCTATTTCATGTTCCGCGACTTCCAGTCGCGAAACATCATGCTGTTGGAGGGACAGCCCTATTATATCGACTACCAAGGGGGTAGGAGGGGGGCAGCCCAATATGATGCGGCATCGCTGCTCTACAGCGCTAAAAGCGACTTGCCCGAGCCTGTGCGACAGGAGTTGCTGACTCATTACATTAACTGTCTTTCCACTATACAACCTATTGACAAGGAGGCGTTCCGACAGAGGTTTTACGGCTATGTACTTGTCCGCATTATGCAGGCGTTGGGTGCCTACGGGTATAGGGGATATTATGAGCGCAAAGACTATTTCCTCGGCAGCATCCCATTGGCCATCCGCAATCTCAGACAGGTGGTGGAATGCCACCCACTGCCTATCGACCTGCCCCACTTGAACCTAGTGTGGCAGCGGATTGTGGAGTCGGAGGAGGCTGAAAGCCCTGCCACCACCGCCACAGGGCTGACAGTGACGGTGACCAGTTTTTCGTATAAGAAAGGGCTGCCGCAAGACCCGTCGGGCAATGGTGGTGGTTTTGTGTTCGACTGTCGGGCTCTGCCCAATCCGGGACGTTATCCCGAGTATAGATGCTACACGGGCAAGGACAGACCTGTAATAGAATTCTTGAAAGGGGACGAGGCGGTGGAGCGTTTTCTGGCAGGAGCACAGCAGTTGGTAGGGGCATCGATTAGGAAATATTTAGAGCGAAAGTTCACTAGTCTGACGGTTGCTTTTGGCTGCACTGGAGGGCAGCACCGCTCGGTTTATTGTGCAGAAAGGCTAGCAAAGTGGATTTCGGACAACTTTGACTGTCAAATTGTTATAAACCATCGGGAACAATAATGAAAAATCTTTTTCACTTTTTTTCTTATCACCTCATAGTTTTTTCGTATCTTTGCAACTTGAATTGAAAATATAAAATGTAACATATCATGAAGAAAAGAACTATTATTCAAATCATTCTCGCCTTGGTGATAGTCGGACTGGCAGTCTGGCTGTATACAAGCATTATGAAGCCTGTGAAATTTGATAACGAGTACACCAAACGTCGCGACGCCTGCGCAGAGAAACTGAAGGCCATCCGCACACTGGAGGATGCCTATAAGGTGACCTACGGCTGCTATACAGGCAGTTTTGACACGCTGTTCAACCGTCTGCTGCATGAGGACAGCATGAAAGTGGTGAACAAGAATATCAACTACGACAAGATTCCCGAGGATGTGGACATCAACGAGATGACCGAGGCCGATCAAATCAAGGCAGGCTATGTCTCGCGCGTGGTGGAGTACGTTAACCCTATAGAGAACCTGCGTAAGAACAAAAAGTTCCATCTCACCGACGAGGAGATTATGAACCTGCGCTATGTGCCTTATCCCCGCGACAAGAAGTACGACTTCGAGCTGCAGGCTGGATATATCGAGAAGAGCGGCTATCACATGCCCGTGTTTGAATGCCTGGTGAAGATGGAGGACCTGCTGTCTGACCTCGACCACCAGCTGGTGGTGAACAAGCTGGCCGAACTGGAGCAGAACCACCGCTTCCAAGGTTGGAAGGTGGGCGACATGACCCAGGCTATCACCGATGGTAATTTCGAATAAAATGGCAGGCCGCGTCACATCGATTATCACGACCGACAAGGCTGTTGCCACTGACGAAATAAGATTATCCATTTGCCTCGGTGCAAATGGATTTTCTTTTTCAGCGATGACTGTGGGGCGTGAGCTGCTGACCTTCGGGGAAGCGGAAATAGACTTGCACCGCGGCATGGGCGAGCTGTCGCAGTCGATAACAGGGCTTTTTACCTCAGCGGGCATCCCCACATTCGGCTGCAAGGAAGTGAGTCTGGTGGTACCGACGAATCACGCCGTATGGGTGCCCGAGCATCTGTACGATGCAGGGCGAGACAGCCAGTACCTGAAGATGGCAGCAAGCATGGACGGCAGCATGGGCGTATTCCACGCCTATTGCGAGTGCATGCAGTCGTGGGTGGTGTTTGCCGCCGAGGCCGAGACTGTGACTGCGTTCAAGGTAGCGATACCTGGTGTGGATGTGGTGTGCCAACATGTGGTGCTGGTGAACGAGACGCTGATACAACGCAGTGCTCAGCATCCGGTGATGCTGATGCACGTGCGCGATGGGGTGGGGGACTATGAAGCTTTCTACAATCAACGGATATTGTTATGCAATAGTTTTATGGCTGGAAGCGACGACGAGCTACTATACCATGCGTTGGAGGTGATGAAGAGGCTACATCTGGAAACTCCCGACATGGAGTTGGCAATATGCGGCGAGGTGGGACGCGAGATGTACGGCATGTTGCAACACTATTTCCCCAACGTGACACTGTATACCGGTCTCCCGTTCTCTTACGCCAACCCTGCATTCCAAACACTCCACAGCTACAAACATGTGATGGTG
The DNA here is from genome assembly GCA_017509045.1 of Bacteroidales bacterium. Taxonomy (GTDB): domain Bacteria; phylum Bacteroidota; class Bacteroidia; order Bacteroidales; family P3; genus Colimorpha. The sequence continues at coordinate 27,349 of JAFWQP010000033.1, read as the reverse complement.
TTGTGAGATTGAAGGAATAAGTAAGAACTAAAAACTAAAATACGTTTCATGAATTCGTTAATTCGTTACTTCGTGACGTTGTTTGGCTCGGCATAGCGAGCAAGCTCTCTCTGCTCTCACCTTGTACAACGTTAATTCGTAAATTCGTGAGTCTTTGATGCGCCAAGGACTAACACATTAACACATTAACACGTTAACACATTCCATTTTTCAATTTTTAATTTTTAATTTAATTAGATGCGCATTATAGCTGGTTCACTTAGGGGTCGACGACTTAACCCTCCTGCCTCACTGCCTGTCCGACCGACAACTGATATGGCACGGGAGAGTTTGTTTAATATATTAAACAACTACGTAGACTATGAGGATTGCGCGGTGATGGATCTTTTTGCCGGTACTGGCGCAGTGTCGCTCGAGTTTGTTTCACGGGGTGCCAAAGAGGTTACAGCTATTGACATCAACGCCCAATGTACCGACTTTATAAAAGCGACAGCACAACAGTTTGGGGTAAAGAACATACATGTTGTACGCGCCGATGTGTTCGACCTGCTGAAACGTGCATATAAGAAGTTCGACATTGTTTTTGCCGACCCACCATACTCTTTGGATAACTTAAGAAGCCTACCGGACATGGTTTTCGAACACAATATTTTGACCGAAGATGGAATCTTTGTGTTGGAACATCCACGGGAGTATCAATTTGAGGAACATCCCCATTTTTGGCAGCACCGTCATTATGGCAAAGTGAATTTTACCTTTTTTGCACAAAAACTAGACGAATGATATTTGACAATTGTAAATTGTTTGATTGTATGAGTGTTTTCACTCAAGCATTAACGTTATAAAAGGTGAGAGCTAAGAGAGCTTGCTCGCTATGCCGAGCCAACATTCAATCATTCAAACAATCTTTTCATTTAAACTTTAAATAATAAAAAATATGAAAGCTGTAGTTAAAACAAACTTTTCTTTTCCTAACCAGAAGAGCCTTTATGTGGGCAAGGTGCGCGATGTGTACAATATCGACGATAAATATATGGCTATGGTAGTGAGCGACCGCATCAGTGCATTCGATGTGGTATTGCCTAAGGGCATACCCTATAAGGGACAGGTGCTGAATCAGATTGCTGCAAAGTTCCTGGATGCCACCGCCGACATAGTGCCTAACTGGAAACTGGCAACGCCCGACCCGATGGTGACGGTGGGATTGAAGTGCGAGGGCTTTAGAGTGGAGATGATTGTGCGAGGCTATCTGGCGGGTAGCGCTTGGCGCGAATATAAGGCGGGGGCACGCACGTTGTGCGGAGTGCAGCTGCCCGAAGGTATGATCGAGAATCAAAAATTCCCCAATCCTATCGTTACACCCACGACCAAGGCGGATGAGGGACACGATGAGAATATCTCGCGCGAAGAGATTATCCGCACCGGACTGGTGACGAAGGAGGATTACGACCAGCTGGAGAAGTACGCTCTCGCCTTGTTCCAACGTGGCACCGAGATGGCTGCCGCCAAAGGGTTGATTTTGGTGGACACAAAATACGAATTTGGCAAGCGCGACGGCAAGATTTATCTGATTGACGAGATACACACCCCCGACAGCAGTCGCTATTTTTATGCCGAAGGGTATGAAGAAAGGCAGGCAAAGGGTGAGCGGCAGCGACAACTGTCGAAAGAGTTTGTGCGGGAATGGTTGATGGAAAACGGTTTCCAAGGGAAAGAAGGCCAGCAGGTGCCCGAAATGACGGACGAGGTTGTGAACAGTATCACCGACCGATATATCGAACTGTACGAACATATCACCGGCGAGAAGTTCCAAAAGGCTGATGACTGCACCGACGTGGAGGCTAGGATTGAGAAAAATGTAACGGAGTGTCTCAATAGTCTGTCGTAATTTATGGAGATAGAACGCAAGTATTTGGTGCGCTCATTGCCCAACAATATCGACCAATACGAGCATTTTGAGGTTGAGCAGGCGTACTTATGCACATCGCCCACCCTGCGGATTCGTAGGATGGGCGATGCCTATATCCTAACGGTGAAGGAACGCATAGTGAAGGGCAATTCGTCGGCCATCCACAATAGGGAGGAGGAGTTTGCCCTCAACGCTCAGAGCTACCAAAAACTGCTGGCGAAATGCGACAGCGGTAGGGTGGGGAAGACCCGCTACCGAATAGACCTATGTGATTTGATGGGGAATGATGCCTACACGGGACTGACTGCCGAACTGGATGTGTTTCACGGCAGGCACGAGGGGTTGATTCTTGTAGAGGTTGAGTTCCCCGACACAGATGCCGCCAATAGTTTTGTGCCTCCCGACTGGTTTGGCGAAGATGTTTCGTCGGACCCATGTTATAGAAATAGTTTTTTAGCATCAATGCCGTGAAGAAGATTCCCCATACTTTTACCATTGTTTTTGCCCTAATCGTGTTGGCGGCAGTATGCACATGGTTGGTGCCGGCGGGCGAATTTGTACGTGAGACCGTAACCGTGCAGAACGCTGACGGCAGCACCTCTATGCGCGAAGTGGTGCAATCGGACTCATTTCACTATGTCGACAGCCACCCACAGACATGGCAGGTGTTCTCCTCGTTGTTCAATGGCTTTGTCGACAAAGCCGACATCATCATCTTCATCTTGATGGTGGGAGGTGCCTTCTGGATTCTGAACAATAGCCATGCTATCGATGTAGGAGTGATGGCATTCTTGCGCAAGGTGTTACGGTTGAACAAATATCGCATCTTTCAGAAAATAGGGGTGGAGAACATCATTATATCTCTCATCATGATTATGTTCAGCCTCTTTGGCGCTGTGTTTGGGATGAGCGAGGAAACGATAGCCTTCGTTATCATCTTTGTGCCTCTTGCCATTTCGATGGGATATGACTCGATAGTGGGAGTGTGTATGTGCTATGTGGCAGCGCATATAGGATTTGCAGGTGCTATGCTTAACCCATTCACTATCGGCATAGCGCAAGGCATTGCCGAACTACCCATTTTCTCAGGTTTGGAATACCGTTTTCTATGCTGGGTGGTGCTGACAGTAATTGGTATTGCATTTGTATTGTGGTATGCCAATCGGGTGAAACGCAACCCAGAGAAGTCGCCAATGTATAAGCTGGACGACTACTGGCGCCAGCGAGCGATGGAACAACGCGACAATCCTGTGGAATACCATTCACCGACAACAGCATGGGTGATGTACGTACTGTTGTCCGCAGTGATGATTGTATGCGCTGTGCTAATGCCTCAAACCACGATTGCCATTGGTGGCGGGGAGCACACCATGCCGTTGTTGCCCATATTATCAGGGGCGTTTGTGGTGACAGGATACGTTATGTTACGCAAGTCGGTACACTTTTTCATCCTCGACATACTGCTGTTTACAATTTGCTATTTGGTAGTAGGTGTGTTGGGCTATGGTTGGTATGTGATGGAAATATCCGCGCTATTCCTTGCCATGGGCATCTGTAGCGGCATTGCCGACCGACAGGGTGCTGACGATATTGCAAAACTCTTTATTACGGGTTGTAAAGACATTCTCTCTGCCGCTCTGGTCGTTGGGCTTGCCAGCGGCATCATTTTTATTCTTAAAGACGGTATGGTAATCGACACCATACTGTATGGTTTGACACGCTCGCTGGCCGAGACGGGCGAGGTGGCCTCGGTAGGGGTGATGTATGCTTTCCAAACCCTGCTCAACTTAATCATGCCTAGCGGCTCAGCCAAAGCGGCCTTGACCATGCCCATCATGGCACAGTTTGCCGACCTCATCAACGTCAGCCGCCAAACCACTGTGCTGGCATTCCAATTCGGTGATGGGTTCACCAACATGATTACGCCAACAAGCGGTGTGCTTATCGCATGTATCGGTGTGGCTAAGATACCCTACGCCACATGGGTGAAATGGATTTGGAAATTCATCTTATCATTGATACTGATTGGTTTCCTACTCATTCTACCTACTTTGTTTATTCATTTCCCAGGTTTTTGATTCGATGAAAAAGACACTCGTATTTTTATTTGCAATAGCATTTTTTACCCATCTACACGCGCAGGACTCAGTTTATGCCCGCCAAATTATTAAAGACCTATCATCTAAGGAGATGTATGGCCGATGTGCCAGCTATCATGGCGACAGCATTGCTGCGGCATATCTGGCAGATGAGATGAAACGTCTTGGGGTTCTGCCTTTGCAAGTCAACTATTTCCAGACATATACCTATAATTGTTATAGCCTTGAAGGGGATATGTCTCTCAAGATTAACGGTGTTGAGCTAGAACCTTATACCCAATATCGCGTATACCCAACTGCCCGGCATGCGACACCAAACAAGCTAAACAAAGCCTCATGGAAGAAGCAACTGAAAAATGGCACTTGGCTGATAGGAGTCAGTCAGTTAGACACTTATTCGCCATGGGTTGTGGACAAAGAGCGTCCTGACCCCATCTGCATCGAAATATTGGAAACAGCCCTGCCCAAAAAGGTGAAGAAAGTGGTGGCTGACATTCCTATCCAATATCGTGCCAACTACCTTACTCGCAATGTGGTAGGCTATGTTCCTGGTGCTGTTGACACCATGATTGTTTTCACCGCTCACTACGATCATTGCGGCATCATGGGCGACAAGGTTTTGTTCCCAGGTGCCCACGACAATGCCAGCGGCACAGCTGCTGTCATGGACATCGCTCGCATTGTCAGCCAAAAGCAACCTTATTATACTATGGTTTTCATGCTCTTCAGTGGTGAGGAGTGTGGACTAAGAGGCTCTAAATATGCCGCAGAGAATCCACTTATCGACTTCAATAAAGTAAAATTGCTTTGCAATATCGATATGTTCTGTGGCGGCGATGAGGGTTTGATGGTTTTTAATGCCAACAGCACCGAGACTAAACCTTACTTCGAACAACTCAAAGCAATAAATGAAGAAAGTCGCGCTGCCCTCAATCTCCGTCCTCGCGACAATTCGCCAAACAGCGACCATTTCTGGTTCAGCAACTATTGTCCTTCAATCTTCATTCTTACTATGGGGCAGCCGTATGGTGGATATCACGACCCAGACGACACATGCGAAGGTTGCGGACTCGCTCATTACAACGACTACCTAAGAATGATTCTGCAACTAGCAGGTATTGAGCAATAACTTACCATATCACACATACCCATAGAGAGGAGTAAAACTCAAAAGACGGTCATCTGGTAAGGGCAAATAACACTCATAACATTCTTATGACCGATTTTAGTATAACATTTACTACTTAACATAACGTGCCTACTCGGATAATTTTAAAGCCGTCTTAACAAGTAAGACGGCTTAAATCTTAGTTGTTTATTATCAGTCGGTTTTATATTACTGAGCAGCTTTCTGGAGTTCTTCGATACGAGCCTTGATGGGCTTCAGTGCATCGTACATTTCCAAACGAGCATATACAGTATTCAGAGCATTCAGGCAGTGATACAAGTTGGCACGATTGGCACCTTGACCTTCAGCATCCAGATTATCGATAAAGTTGATAGCGCTGTTGAAGTAAGGAATCGACTGACGGAAAAGCTCCAAGCATTCGCCATTCAGCTTGTCATAAAGACCTGTCTCATCCGTTGGAGGAACATTGTTGGCCTCAGTGAGCTTGTCAACGGCGCGGTTGTAGAACATTTTGCCCATGCCAAAGTTGGCAACAAACTGGTTAGGCAGCGTCTGCAGCGACTCTTTGTAACGCTGCTCGGCATTCACAAAGTCGTTAACTCCCTCGTAAGTAGCACCAGCGGCAGCCAGCAGGCTGGCGTGCAGTTCGGGCTTGTCCTGAGTCTTCTCCAAAGCCTTCTGAATCTCGGCATTGCCCTGTTCCATGTTACCCTTCAGCAGATAAGCCTCAGCCATCATCATGTTTGCATTGTAGTCGTCCTTGCACGACTTAACATAATTCTGAGCGAGCTTAAGAGCCTCGTTAGTGTCGCCAGCCGACTTGTACATGTCAAAGAGCGTTCTGTATACCAAGTTTTCTTTGGTCTTGGTACGCACAAGAGGTTTGAAATATTTCATCACAGCCTCATTGTTGTGTGCATTCATAGCAGCCTTACCGGCCATCAGATACGACTCGGCAGCATATTCTCTCTTGCCGCATTCGTTGAAGATGCGCACCGACTCTTCGCTCAGGGCCATGCACTCATCCCAATCATGTTTCTGGAAAGAGGCAACTGCTTTCTTGTAATATTCGTTACCCACGAAGCTCAGAATAGTGTTGTTACCTTCGGCATATTCCTTTTCGGTATCCAACTCCTTGCAGCGCAGGGCGGCATCCTTGCTCTTCACCAGCCAGTCGGCATCCAAATCTTTGTACTTCGAACGGGGCTTCTCAACCTCGCCACCAATCGAGCTGTAGATAAGACCGGCATAGTACCAAGTCTTGGCATCGTTCTTGGTCTGCTCGTGTTCACAAGCGGCATCAATCAGTTTTTTAGCTTTGTCCAGGTAGCCACGGTTCTGTGCTTCACGAGCACTAGTTACGTTTAGTGACTGTGCGCTGACGGCGTAGCCCATTACTACGAGAGCCAGCATTAATGCGATTTTCTTCATTTTATTGTGTTATTTAAGTTTTGATTTACTATTTTGTATGTTTAAATGTTAATTTCTTGCATTCCCCTACTCTATTGATTGTCGGTAGGCGTTTCAATTTGTTCATTATCAGAACTATCCGTTGGAGTTTCCGTCGACATATTGGCTTCCTCCTCCTCGTTCTCAGTCGGCACCTTGGTGATGGAGGCAATAAAGTCTTTACCTCTCAGATTGATAAGTTTCACGCCCTGAGTGTTACGACCCATAACGCGCAACTCGCTAATCTTCATTCGGATAGTAATGCCAGAACGGTTGATAATCATCAGGTCTTCATCGTCGTTCACATTGGTCAAGGCGATGATGCCGCCAGTCTTGTCAGTAACCTTCATCGTCATCACGCCCTTGCCGCCGCGGTTGGTCTTGCGGTAGTCGCACAAATCCGAACGCTTGCCATAGCCGTTTTCGCTCACCACTAATATGTTCTCATTCTCATCGTTTGAGGTCAGCATACCGATCACGCAGTCGTCCTCAGGTTCCAGAGTAATGCCCTTCACGCCCGAAGCTCCACGGCTCATACCGCGGAATTGGTCCTCGTTGCAGCGCATCACCTTGCCCTTCTTCGATGCCAACAATATCTCGCTATTGCCATCGGTCAAACGGGCACCAATCAACTCGTCGCCCTCGCGAATGCCCACAGCAATAATGCCCTTCACACGCGGACGGGAATAACTCTCCAGCGAGGTCTTCTTCACAATACCATTCTTCGTGCACATCACAATATAGTGATTCTTCAGATACTCCTCGTCGGTCAGATTCTCCACATTCACGTAGGCCTTCACCTTATCGTCAGGCTCTATATTGATCATGTTCAATATCGGACGGCCTTTCGAGTTCTTCTCGCCCTCGGGCACTTCAAAGGCTCTCATCCAGTAACAACGACCCTTCTCAGTGAAGAACAGCAAGTAGTTGTGGTTGGTACACATAAAGATATGCTCCACGAAGTCCTCGCTGCGCACCGAGCTCCCCTTTGAGCCCACACCGCCTCGGGTTTGAGCGCGATACTCGTTCAGTAGCGTACGTTTCACATATCCCATGTGCGAAATGGTGATAACTACCTCGTCGTCAGGGATAGTATCCTCAATGCGGAAGTTCGAAGCCTCGTAGCGGATTGCCGTCCGACGCTCGTCGCCATACTTGTCGCGAATCTCTACCAACTCACCTTTAATGACCTCAAACAGCACATTCTTGTCGCCCAATATCTCTTTGCAACGGGCTATGAAGCGCAACTTCTCGTCATACTCGTCCTGCAATTTCTGACGCTCCATGCCGGTCAGCTGGCGCAGACGCATCTCCACGATAGCGGTGGCCTGCAGCTCGCTAAACTGCCAGGTGTCCATCAACCCCTGCTTAGCCTCATCCACCGACTTCGACCGCTTAATCAGCTGTATAATCTCGTCGATAATATCGATGGCACGCAGGAAACCCTCCAACAGGTGGGCACGACGTTCGGCCTCGGCCATCTCAAACTTGGTGCGGCGTGTCACCACCTCTTCGCGATGCTCCACAAAGTTCTGAATCAAATCTTTCAAATTCAGCAGCATCGGGCGTCCGTGCACCAGTGCGATATTGTTCACCGCAAACGAACTCTGCAATTCGCTCAGCTGGAACAACTTGTTCAATATCACGTTAGGCACCACATCGTGACGCAGCATATACACCACGCGAATACCTTCCTTGTCCGACTCGTCGCGGATGTCGGTAATGCCCACAATCTTGCCATCCTTCACCAACTGGGCCTGACGCTTAATCATCTCGCTCTTATTCACGCCATAAGGAATCGTGTGTGCCACGATAATGTTGCGCCCCTTATTGTCCACATCAATCGAAGTGTCGGCTCTCAACACCACGCTGCCACGACCGGTGTTATATGCGTCGCGCACACCGTTGTAGCCATATATGGTGCCACCACCCGGAAAATCAGGCGCTTTCACATATTGCATCAACTCGTCCACCGTAATGTCGTTATTGTCGATATAGGCAATGCAGCCGTCCAGCACCTCGCGCAGATTGTGCGTAGGCATATTGGTGGCCATACCCACTGCGATACCGTTCGAGCCGTTCACCAGCAGGTTGGGAATACGTGCCGGCAACACCGTAGGCTCCTCGCGCTCATTGGTGTAGTTGGGCATCATATCCACAGTGTCCTTCTTGATGTCCATCAGCATCTCGTTGGCTATCTGTTCCATGCGGCACTCGGTGTAACGCATGGCAGCGGGGCTGTCGCCGTCGATGCTACCAAAGTTACCCTGCCCATCCACCAGCGGATAGCGCATGTTCCACGGCTGCGCCATGCGCACCATAGCAAAGTAAACCGACGAGTCGCCGTGAGGGTGGTACTGTCCAAGCACCTCACCCACCACGGTCGCTGATTTGCGATAGGCGGTATTGTAAAACATACCCATGTCGTTCATGGCATACAATATGCGGCGTTGAACCGGCTTCAAGCCATCTCTGACATCGGGCAACGCACGCGACACGATTACTGACATTGCATAGTCGATATAGGCAGTCTTCATGGTAGTTTCGATGTCTACGCGCGTAATTTTTTCGTTCTCCGAATTCATCTTCTATATATTATATTATTGAATACCAATTATAAATTATACTTCTCGTTTTAGAAACAAAATACAAAGATACGTTTTTTTTTTCACATATCATCCTTTTTTCTCAACGCTTTTTCCACATTTTCTTAACCGCCTCCCTCCCACCCCATTCCAGCCCTCTTTCTCTACCATTCTTACCCCCTTTCCTACCTTTCTCCCACGATTTCCCGCTCCCCTTAGCATCCATTTTTTACCCACAACCTCCACCCTCCTGCCTTTGCCCTGTTTTTTGTATATATTCTATAGTTATACCTTAGTTATACCTTAGTTATACTATTATATATAGAATAACTAAGGTATAACTAAGGTATAACTAAGGTATAACGATAGAATAACTATACAAGCCAAGGTGGATGCTCATGGGATTTAATAATGTAAGTGGGACAATCTGATTGTGTAAGTTTAGCAGTCGTTAGGATGATAGAATACAGTGGGTTGCAGGGGTTGGAATGATTTCAACCGTGATATGTTGAAAACAATGTATCGCGCACACTTTCTATTCGCGTAAATAGTAGTATTTTTGCATTTGCTAAATTACATATATGGATCCTAAACTCACACCACACACACAGCAGTCTATCAGCAACAGTCGCGACGAGGCTATCCGCTTGAAAAACGGTGCCATCGGAGTTGAACACCTCTTCCTCGGCATCTTGCGCGAGAAGGATTGTTCGGCAGTGAAGATGCTGACCGCCCTGGGCGCAGACCTACATGCCATACGCACGCGCATCGACTCATCTGTAGGACAGATGGACAGCGACCTGCGCTACAGCACCGACAGCGAGATACCCATGCTCCGACAAAGCGAAAAGATTCTGCGGCTAAGCTTCTTGGAAAGCACCCGGCTCAAGTCGAAGTACATACATACCGTCCACATTGTCCTTGCCATTTTGCAGGAGGGCGAGAACCTAGTAGCCCAGTTGCTCAATCAGCAGGGGATTGATTTGGACAAATGTATCAAATATCTAAAACAGCAGGGCTCGCTGCCTTCTAACGAGGAAGAGGACTATACCACTCCCCTACCCGATTTCAGGGCACAAACAAGCGAGGACGACAACGACGACCCCTACGCCGACCCCGAGGATAACGACCATCGTCCGCAATACAGATACGGCTCGAGCAATGACGCAAAGTCGGAAAATAAAACCCCGGCTCTGGAGAATTTTGGTCGCGATTTGACACAATTGGCTCAAGAGGGCAAACTGGACCCCATAGTGGGTCGCGAAAAAGAGTTGGAGCGTATTGCACAGATATTGTCGCGCCGCAAGAAAAACAATCCTATCCTCATTGGCGAACCCGGCGTCGGTAAGAGTGCCATCGCAGAGGGATTGGCGATACGCATTGTGGAATGCAAAGTACCTCGCACCCTGTTCGATAAGCGCGTCATCTCGCTCGACCTAGCATCGTTGGTGGCCGGTACCAAATACCGCGGCCAGTTTGAGGAACGCATGAAAGCCGTCCTCAACGAGTTGGAGAAGAATCCCGACATCATCCTCTTCATTGATGAGATTCATACTATTGTGGGCGCCGGCAGTGCCAGCGGCTCGTTGGATGCGTCCAATATGTTCAAACCCGCGCTAGCACGTGGCGAGATACAGTGCATTGGCACAACCACTTTGGACGAATATCGTCAGTATATCGAGAAGGACGGCGCCCTAGAACGCCGCTTCCAAAAGGTGCTTGTCGAGGCCACAACCCCCGAAGAGACTATCACCATACTCAAAAACATTAAGTCGAAATACGAGGAGCACCACCTTGTTCAATACACCGATGCGGCACTAAAGGCCTGTGTCGCACTCACCGAACGATATGTCAGTGACCGCCTACTTCCCGACAAGGCCATCGACGCACTTGACGAAGCTGGTGCGCGTGTACGTATAGCACATGTTGAAGTACCAGAGGATATAATTCTATTAGAAAGCAAGATAGCAGAAATAGAAAACCTCAAGAAAGAGGTGCTTGCCAAGAAGATGTACAGTGAGGCTGCCGAATACCGCGACCAAGAGCGGCAACTGCGCGAGCGCCTGGCTGAGCGCAAACAAAAGTGGGAGAGCGACGAGCGCGACAAGCACATCCCTGTCACCGACCAAGATGTGGCGGAGGTGGTTGCCATGATGACGGGCGTCCCTGTGCAGCGCATTGCCGAGAACGAGAGCTCGCGCCTGCTGGTGATGGAAAGCGAGCTGCAAAACTCTGTCGTAGGACAGGATGAGGCTGTGCGACAGATTTCGAAAGCCATACGCCGCAACCGCGCAGGCTTGAAGGATCCCAACCGCCCTATCGGCTCGTTTATCTTTGTGGGACCTACAGGCGTGGGTAAGACCTACCTCACCAAAGTATTGGCTAAATACCTATTTGATAGCGAAGCCAATATGATACGTATCGACATGAGCGAATATATGGAGAAATTCGCCGTGTCGCGTCTTATTGGTGCCCCTCCGGGCTATGTTGGATACGAGGAAGGCGGCCAGTTGACCGAAAAGGTACGTCGCAAACCCTACTCTATCGTGTTGCTTGATGAGATTGAAAAGGCTCATCCTGATGTGTTTAACGTCCTCTTGCAGGTACTCGATGATGGGCAACTGACCGACGGACTTGGACGCAAGGTGGACTTTAAGAACACCATCATCATCATGACATCCAATATCGGCACCCGCCAACTGAAGGACTTTGGCACAGGCGTTGGTTTTAATACCGCTGCCCGCGAAGCAGAGCGCAACGCTTTGGAGCGCTCCGTCATAGATAAAGAGATGAAAAAGAAATTCGCCCCAGAGTTCCTGAACAGAATTGACGATATAGTCTATTTTAACAGCCTACAGCGTTCTGACATACACAAGATTATAGATATTGAATTAAAGGGACTCTTTAATCGCGTTCGGAGCATGGGCTACAACATAGACCTTGACGACAAAGCAAAGGATTTCATCCTGAAAAAAGGCTGGGACGAACAATATGGCGCACGTCCATTGAAGCGAGCCATTCAGCACTATATCGAGGACGACCTAGCCGACGAGATCATCAAGGCGGACATCCTACCGGGCGATACCATCCACATCACTACAGCCGAACCCTCCGAAGGCAATGAGGCAAAACTCACCTTCGAGATTGAAAAAGGCTCTACAAGCCAGATGTTGGAAGCCGAACTGAGTTCAAACATCCCTCAACCTGCTGAGGCATAGCCTCCAGCATAACACAAAAAAAGAGTGGTTGCCATGCAGCCACTCTTTTTTGATTGTATTAATACCAAAATTAGAAGTACAAGTCTCTCTCCCCTTCACCAATCTTGCAAAGGTTGCCTTCAACACGCTTCTTGAGCTCTTCCTTGCTAAAGGTCTGAGTCAGCTTCTTCAACAGTTCCAAACCTTTGGCCTTAGTCTCAGGGCTGGCATAGTCCTCAAGGTATTCACGGAAGGTAAACATGGCGTTGGGTTTGCAGAACTCCTTGATAAGACCGGGCTTGGCTAGGTCCATAAAGTCAGCACCCACACGACCCTTGCGATAGCAACCCGTGCAGAAGCTGGGGATGTAACCACCGTCAATCATCATGCTGATAACCTCGTCGAGTGAACGGTGGTCGCCAAGGGTGAACTGTGCGCCCGTAGTACCCGTTTTCTCATAAGGCTTAGCAGCGGTGTTGTCGCCTTCTTCATCATAGCCTCCGGGGTTGGTTTCAGAAGCTGCAGAAATCTGGCTTACACCGTATTTGACCAATTTGTCGCGCATCTCGGGACGCTCGCGAGTAGAGATAATGATACCCGTGTAAGGCATAGCGATACGGATGATGGCAATAATCTTCATAAAGTCCTTGTCGCTCACGGGGTGCGGTATGTTTTCAGGTAGGCTGAATGGGGTTCCTTCGGCAGGCTCGATACGGGGGAAACTGACGGTGTGAGGACCACAGCCGTAGTCTTCTTCCAGATGGCGGGCATGCTCCATAAGGGCAAGTATTTCAAAGCGGTAGTCAACTAATCCAAAGAGCACACCAATACCCACATCGTTGATGCCACCCTCTTGGGCACGATCCATGCAGGTCAGACGGTAGAGATAGTCAGCCTTGGGCGTGCCGGCGGGATGGAACTTGGCATATTCGATGGGGTCGTAGGTTTCTTGGAAGCAGACGTATGTACCGATACGCTCAGCCTTCAGCTTGGCATAGTCTTCCACGCTCATAGGTGCCAGCTCTACATTGATACGGCGGATGGTGCTACCCTTCTCATCCTTGGCGGCATAGCAGCGTCGGATGGCTTCGACCATATAGTTGGCATCGTTGCGGGGGCTCTCGCCACAGATAAGCAGGGCACGTTTATGACCCATGCGCAGGAGGTGCAGTGTCTCAGTCTCAATCTCGTCAAGGGTAAGAATCTTACGTTTCAGCGCCTTATTGTCACGACGGAAACCACAATAAACACAGTTGTTCACACAGGCGTTGCCGGTATAGATTGGGGCAAAAAGCACCAAACGACGGCCATAAATCTCGTCCTTGCAATACTCGGCGGTGTCGAGAATTTTCTGTATGTCGGCTTCGTTTTCGACACAAAGTAGCTTTGCCACATCTTCCAAGTTAAGGCCTTTGAGCTTGCGGGCCTTGTTGAGGATGTCGTTCAGTTGCGACTCCGACGGAGCATTGTTATCGAGCATGCCGTACAGTTTGTCGCGGTCTATAAAATTTTGATTTCTCATTGGTATTTTAGGATTAATGGTTATTCTTGGTTAATATTGCTTTGGTCTCTACACCTTCCAACCGTCCCAGTTTCCCAGTGAGGGCGTTGATACGATCGGGCTGGCCTTCGACAATAAGGGAAATCACAGCCACAGGACGGTCGTGAAAAGGAAGACCTTGGCGACACAGCACCAGGTCGGAGTAATCCGAAATGATTGTGTTGATTTCCGCAGACTTACTACGGTCTACTATTAGTATGGTTACTGTTCCTATTCTCTTCTCCATCAGGTGTTAAGCTTTTGGGTTAGACGAATATTTTGCTTTTATTGATGCTGCAAAAATACAAAATATATTTGATTCACACACTTTTTTCTAATATTTTTTCGCTAATCCATAAAAAAATCGTACATTTGCAAACTCAAATTCGAACAAACAAAGTGTCCTATGTACAACTATATTAAAATAGAAGAGCGCCAAGCCGTAATGATACTTACCATCTCGGCTCCCAAATCGCTCAACGCCCTCAACAGTACCATCCTCGACGAGATGAACCATTTCCTCGACCATTTCGACTGCAACAAATACCGCTGCCTGATTATCACAGGCGACGGCGAGAAGTCGTTCGTGGCAGGTGCCGACATCAGCGAGATGGCTAACCTCAATGTGCCTCAGGGACAAACCTTCGGCTCCCACGGCGCCAATGTCTTCCGCAAGATCGAGACGCTCCATGTGCCCGTCATCGCCGCCGTCAACGGCTTCGCCCTGGGTGGCGGTTGCGAACTCGCTATGGCTTGCGACATCCGCATCTGCTCCGACAATGCCCGTTTCGGACAACCCGAAGTAGGTCTCGGCATCATCCCCGGCTTCAGCGGCACCGTGCGGCTGGCACGCCTCGTAGGTATGGGTATGGCCAAGCAGCTCATCTACACAGGAAAGGCCATCAAGGCCGATGAAGCCCTGCGCATCGGACTGGTCAACGCCGTCGTGTCTCAAGCCGAACTGATGGACAAGGCATTAGAACTAGCCAATCAGATTGCCGCCAATGCTCCGCTTGCAGTCAAGGCTGCCAAACTCTGCATCAATGCTGAATACGACATGCCTATGGATGAAGCCATTACGTACGAGAGCGGCATCTTCGGTCACTGCTTCGCCACCGAAGACCAAAAGAACGGCATGAAAGCCTTCTTGAACAAGGAGAAGCCTGTTTTTAACGGCAAATAAACAACTCAAACAACATTAACAAATACATTTATACCATGAAAATCTGCGTTATTGGAACCGGCACTATGGCAAAAGGTATTGTCAAAGCCTTTGCCGCTAAGATGCCCGTCGTCATGAAAAGTAGAAGCCAGGCCAGCATCGATAAGGCCATGGGCTCCATTGCTAAATCCTATGCCAAACTCGTCGAGAAAGGTAAGATGACCCAAGAGGCCGTCGACGCCCTGCTCGCCAACATCACCACCACCACCGACTACGCCACCTTCGCCGATGCCGACCTCGTCATCGAAGCCGCCGTCGAAGAGATGGAACTCAAGAAGAAAGTCTTCGGCGACCTCAACCTCGTGTGCAAACCCGAAACCATCTTCGCCACCAACAGCTCCAGCCTGAGCATCACCGAATTGGCAGCCGCCAGCGGACGTCCCGCTCAGTTCATCGGCATGCACTTCTTCAACCCCGCCGACCGTATGGCTCTCGTCGAGGTCATAAAGGGTCAGCTCACCTCTGCCGAAGTCTGCAAATGCATCGTCGACCTTGCCACCTCCGTGGGTAAGACTCCCGTCGAGGTCAACGAGGCTCCTGGCTTCGTGGTCAACCGCATCCTCATCCCCATGATCAACGAGGCTGTGGGCATCCTCGCCGACGGCATCGCCACCGCCGAAGACATCGACAAGTGCATGATGCTCGGTGCCAACCACCCCATGGGTCCTCTGGCTCTCGCCGACCTCATCGGCAACGATGTCAACCTCGCCATCATGGAGGTTCTCTACAAAGAATTTGGCGACCCCAAATACCGTCCTCATCCCCTACTCCGCAAGATGGTCCGCGCCGGTCTCCTAGGTCGCAAGACTGGCGAAGGCTTCTACAAATATTGATTCTCACAAACCCCAACAAAAAGAGCCGCTCACTTGGGCGGCTCTTTTTTTATAAAGGCAGCCGCGTTCAAAAGTAAAAAGTAAAAACTATAGGTGGTTTCTATATATTCGTTCTCATGCATGCAGGAAGTTTCAAAAAAAATACGTTGGATTCGTGTAATTCGTGTTCTAAAGTAATAAATAGAAGTTGTCTATAAACCAAATCTACTGTTTGTCAATTCACAATACTCTAATCACCATTCACCAATTGTATACACAAAAAAATCCCGCAACCGTAGCTGCGGGATTGTGAGATATTTCTGATCTCAACTAGTTGCTTAGTCCATGATGGTGTTCCAGTGGTGAACATCCTCGGCCTCGCCCAGCTGGATAGCGCGCAGGGCGTTGTACAGCTTGGTGCTCCAAGGACCGGGCTCCTTACCAAAGTGGTAGCTCTTGCCGGTCTCGGGGTCGTCAAGACGCTCGATGGGGCTGATAACGGCAGCGGTACCGCAAGCACCAGCCTCCTGGAAGTCGGCCAGCTCCTCAACGTTGATAGGACGACGCTCCACCTTCATGCCCATATCCTCAGCCAGCTGCATGAGGCTCTTGTTGGTGATAGAGGGCAGAATAGAAGTGCTCTTAGGAGTGATATAGGTACCATCCTTAATACCGAAGAAGTTGGCAGCACCAGCCTCGTCGACATATTTCTTCTCCTTGGCATCCAGATAGAACTCGCAAGCGTACTGACCACCGTGGCAAGCCTCGACGTGTGCACGCAGCGAAGCAGCGTAGTTACCACCCACCTTGTAGACACCAGTGCCCAGAGGAGCCGAACGGTCGTACTTACGGGTGATGACATACGGGTTGGCCTTGAAACCGCCCTTGAAATAAGGTCCCACGGGGGTGACGAAGATGAGGAACAGGTACTCGTCGGCGGGTTTCACACCCACGGTGATGCCCGTACCAATCAGCAACGGACGCAGATAGAGGCTGGCGCCAGTGCCGTAAGGCGGAATATACTTCTCGTTCAGCTTGATGACCTTCTTGCACATCTCCACGAACTTCTCGGTCGAGAGTTCAGGCATCATGATGCCGCGGCAGGTGCTCTGCAGACGCTCGGCGTTAGCTTCGGGACGGAAAATGCGGATCTTGCCATCCTTGCAACGGTAGGCCTTCAGTCCTTCGAAAGCCTCCTGACCGTAGTGCAGGCTCGATGCAGCCATGTGCATCTCGATATTCTCCGACGAGGAGACTTCAATCTCGCCCCACTCACCATTGCGGAAGTAGCAGCGAACGTTATAGTCGGTCTTCACATAACCGAACGGTAGGTTTTGCCAATCTATATTCATAGTATTTGTTACTTTAAGATTATAAAAAAAAGTGGTCCCACTTGGGCTCGAACCAAGGACCCACTGATTATGAGTCAGTTGCTCTAACCGACTGAGCTATGGGACCAGATTTCCGCTGTTTGAAATCGGGTGCAAAGATACACCTTTTTTTTCATTCAGCAAAAAAAACTTTTCCACAAATGCAGAACGACAACAAAACCAATCTATTCGGGATAATACTCGGCAAACGAATGGTCGTCATACACCACTATCATCTTCACCACTTTCTTCCTCTTTTGCGTCGGCTGTACGGCTGCAGGTGCCGATAACGGTGCTTCTACGCCATTCTCAGCAGGTTGCGCTGTAGGCCTTACTGTTTCTTCCACTACGGGAGGTGTAGGCATAGTGGGCTCAACCGGCTCTGCCATCGGCCATCTCGGTGCCGGTTCCTGCACCACAGTCCTCTCCTCCACCACGGGCTCATACTGCGCCACAGGCTTAGCCTCAACACGCGGCTCTTCCCTAGGTTTTGGCGGCGTAGGCAGCTCCGGCTGGGCAAACAGGTCGTACTGCTCCTGTTCATGCCGCCCCATTACAGGCTCCTCATCCCGATGCTCCTGCCCTTGCGCGTTCAACGGCACACTGGCATACATCTCGCCCTTACCCAGCATCAACCAGTTGATATTCACCTCTGGCCAACGCCTCACCACCTTCATCACAAAGTCAAGACTCGGATTGTTCCGCCCCGACATAATGTGCGACATACCGCTAGGCTGAATGCCAATCTCCTCGGCAAACTGCCTAGCCGTAATGTTCTTGGCCTTTAACAGCAAATTGATTCGTTCTATCATAATTTTGATATGTATAAATATATATTCTTCAAACCCACTATAAACAAATTAAACCGTCAAATGTCAATTCACCATCCATACCGCTCTAGAATATTTCAAATCTTGTCACTCAAAAAACGCCAAAATCTCCTACATTTCACCTCCCACGCTACAATATTACCCCGATACTCATCAAACCCTCACTTACAATCATACAACGACTCAATCCCAAATCAATTTACAAAAGTAAATCATCAAAATAATTTACAAAAGTACATACATTTTTTGATATACACAAATTTATTTTTGTAACATTACAAATGTAAATCTAAAAATATCTAATCTAATGGTTACGGTAAAAACATTAATTATCGTTATTTATCAGTTAGTTACATAACAATTATAACCATATCCCTAATAATCCCTTAACTCATTGTATTAGTGATTTAAATAAAGCAATGTAATATATTGGTAATATATTATTTATATTTCTACTATACCATATTTTATATATTATTTAACAGTATTACACAATTATTCTGTTTACATTTGTGTAATTTACAAATGTTATTATATATTTACTTTTATAATCATGTAATTTCAGTAATTGTGTTTACAAATTTAAACACAAAATTAACCTCCCCCTATTGACATTACAGACCTGACTCATTCCAGCCATTCACCTCATAACAGCATCAAAATATAGCGTAGCAAAATTGCGCATTCTCTCCCCTATCATTAATGACAAATAATAATCGATTCTCAATGTTAATGGAATTTTAACAATTTTCCCCTCTCCTATTAAGTTCACCACCCTTATTGCACATTTATTGACAGATTACCTTTTATCGTTATCCGCTCTTCATCCGCCCCAAGGTCAGCAAGATGCCAAAAGCAGGCCGAAATCTCAGAAAAGTATGTATTAAAGGCAACCACTAAATATTCATTTTTTGACGAACACGAATGACACGAATGACACGAATGACACGAATAATAATTCGTTACATACTGTGACATTGCTTTGGCTCGGCAGAAAAAAGCGAGCTTTCTCTGCTCTCGCTTTGAGCAATGTTTGATTAGTGAGATTCGTGTTCAGAATTAATTATTGGAGGTGACCTAAAGCTCTTATTGTTCATACCTGGAATTTATAGAACCAACCTATAGTCAATCGTAAGTTTTTTTACACCATGTAAGATTATTAGTCGTTACTAAGTAAAAAGCACAATAATAGTGCTATTACTGCGTTATCAGTTCATTACAATAAAGCATCTATCATGATATCATGAAGTATCGTAGATATACTATTATATTGACTTTTGCATATGCAGTTTGCTCAAATAAGTCACGTAGTTGCCACATGACCTATTATTAACCCCCAACCTACATCAATGAACCCTGTAGCTATACGTCTGCTGAACCAGCAGCTCTGCTCGCCCCAGTTCTCCACCCCCGAAGAGGTGGTAGCGCACCTAGGTGCCATGCAGGCACAAGAGTATCGACTAATGCGCTGGGCAGTATCTATGCGAACCAAGAAGCCCTCCTCCGAGGCATTCCGAAAGGCTTTCGACATCGGAAGAATCGTTCGGCTACACCTGATGCGGGGCACATGGCAACTAGTCACGGGAGATGATTATTGGTGGATGCTGGACTTACTGGCCGAAAAGAGCCGCCGTGTAATCCGAGGATGGATGACATCGAACCACATCTTCATCCCCGACGGCGAGTATGTTCGCATCAGAGAGATAATTGCCCGATGTGCCGAGGACTGTGGCAGCGCCACCAAGGAGGACTTTGTCAACGCCCTTGCCGCCCAAGACATCAAAATGGACGACCACCGCCTGTCGTACCACATCCGTATGGCCGAACTCTCAGGAACCTTGTGCAGTGGAAAACTCCTCCCCATGAAAGCAACCTACAGCCTTGCTGAATCACGCATTCCTCATCGAGATCACCTAGACCGTGAGGAGGCTTTGACCCGACTGACTCGCAAATATTTCATAAGCCGATGCCCGGCAACCTTGGAGGACTTTGTATGGTGGTCGGGATTGAACGTCAGCGACTGCCGCAAAGGGCTCTCCGCCCTCGGTGGCGAGCTACACTCTGTCAAATGGCACAACCGTGATTTCTTCATCCACCAAGATGCCCGACAGCATGGAGTACGTCATGCAAACCTCTTGCTACTTCCTCCGTACGACGAATACCTCATTGGGTATAAGAGTCGCGACATTGCGGTGCCCGAAACCCACCGCCATCATGCCCACAACTCGTCGGGCAACTTCTACCCTATCATCCTTCGGGACGGAATTGCCTGTGGGAATTGGAAGCCCTTTGAAAAGCAGATACTCTGTCAGCCGTTTGACCCAGCCGACAACCTAGATGGGATTGAAAAGGCGTGGGAAAAGTATCAGAGTTATCTTAGTCATTAGTTCGACATTTTCATTTTCTCAAATCTATTAATTTTGGATTGAAAACTTGCCTGTATCGGCAAAAAGTCGTATCTTTGCAGCGTAAAAAACGAGTTATTAACAACAAAAACAAACGAACAAAAGAAGAGATAAAGAATTGTAAATTAATGACATAATATAAAGCGTTTTTGCTTTTCAAGTGATTGGAAATCTGGACAATTTTTAATCCCAACGAGAAGGCAGAAATGCTCACGGTGCTATCCGTGGGCTTTCTCGTTTTGGGATATAGGCAGTCCAGAGCCTCCAATCAGACAGAAAGTTTCACGGTTTTTTGTTTATGAGGCTCTGAAAGGCGAAGCGCACAACACGCCAAGCCTTATGAGCACTAAATTCTTCAACAATATCGAGACGACGCTGATGGACAAGTTCCACGGCATCGCCACTGCAATGGCCAACTTCGACATCTTCCATGCTGTAGTTGGCTATTTTCGTTCTAGCGGCTATTTCAAACTGCGCAAGGAACTGGAGAACGTAAAAGAGATACGCATCCTCGTAGGCATCAATATCGACAATCTCTTCCTTCAGTCTCAAGCAGCTGGACGCATTTTCTTTGGCAATCAACAAGCATCTTTGGAGCAGTATGCCGAAGCGTTCCTGCGCGATGTGAAAGAATCCAAATATGATAGCGAGGTAGACAAAGGCATCCGACAATTCTGCAACGATATAGCCGACGACCGCCTGCAATTGAGAATCCACCCCACCCGTGACCTACATGCAAAATTCTACCTCTGTCTGCCGCAGCAGTACAATGAGCACAGCGACGGTTGGGTCATCATGGGTAGCAGCAATCTCAGCGAACAGGGATTGGGGACGACAGCATCGCCACGTTATGAACTCAACGTGGCAATGAAGGACTACGATGATGTGAACTATTGCGAAACTGAGTTTCAAAAGCTTTGGGAACAATCGCTGCCCGTCACTTTCACCGATATGGAGCACATAATGCGCCGTACACACCTTGCCCCAGAGGACGAGCTTCCAACACCATACGAGCTGTACATGCGTATGTTGATAGACCATTTTGGCTCGCAGGTGGAGGACGATTTTTCGCCAACCCTTCCCGAAGGCTACGACAACCTCACCTACCAGCGTGACGCGGTGGTGCAGGGCTACGACATTATGATGCGCCATAATGGGTGCTTTCTTTCTGATGTGGTCGGTTTGGGCAAGACTGTTGTCGCTGCCATGATTGCCCAACGTTTTATTTTTGCCAACGGCGATAACACACGCATACTTGTCATTTTCCCTCCATCGGTGCGAAGCAACTGGGAAGAGACCTTCCGTGACTTTGGCATCAAGAACAAATACAGCCGTTTTATCAGCAACGGCAGCCTCGAAAAGGTGATTTCGGGCGATGGCTATGACGAGAAAGAGTATTACGACCTTATCATTGTCGATGAGGCACACAACTTCCGCCACGATAGCACGGGTGGCTACGACCTGCTTCAGCGCATCTGCAAGTCGTCTCGCGCCAATAGCGGCAACGTGACGGGCAAAAAGCGGATTCTGTTGCTCTCTGCCACACCCTTCAACAACTCGCCTGAGGACATCAAAAACCAGCTGTTGCTATTCCAAGATAACGCCCAATGCACATTAGATGGCATCAGCAACATCACAGACACCTTTGCACCCTGGATAAAGGAGTACGACACCTTGATGTCGCAACGACGAAACCTGAAACCAGAAGTTCTAACACAACGCACAGATGTCATCAACCAGCATATGCGGCAAGTTGTGTTGGAGAAGGTGATGGTACGCCGCACCCGCAGCAACATACAGCATGTGCCCCAATACGCCAACGAGGTTCGTTTTCCCCTCCTCCTCGATCCCGAGGACCGCACCTACAAGATGCCACCCGAAGTGCTGATTCTCTTCTGGAACACATACAAGAAATTGATAGACACCCCTACTTCCTCGCTGAAGGAGGTGAACCCCAAGATGTTTGACGGCAGCGGACTACGCTATGCACGATATAGAGCTGTGGAATACTGTCCCAAATATCGCGTACCGTCGGGCAAGAAAGCAAAACAGCTGGCCGACTCCCTGGCATCCATCTATCAGACCCACATGGTCAAACGTCTTGAAAGTAGCTTCTACGCCTTTCGGCGTTCGCTGCATACCTTGCTGGATGCCACACGCGGCATGATAAAGATGTTCCAAGAGGACAAGGTTATCATTGCTCCCGAATTGAATGTGAAAAAACTACAGGCCGACGGATTGGAACTGGACGAGATTATTGAGTTGGCAATGAAAAAGGACTACAATATTGACGACATCCTATACCAAGCATCCGATTTCCAACCAGAATTTCTTCCCATGCTGAAATATGACGAAGCTTTGCTCAGCGACCTGTGCCGTCAATGGGATGCCGTGAAGTCCGACCCAAAGCTAGACCTTTTTGTCGATATGCTGCAAAGCGAACTATTTGACAAAGAACGCAATCCTTCGGGCAAGCTGGTTGTGTTTTCCGAAAGCGTTGACACCGTCAACTATCTCACCACCCAGTTGGAACAGCGGTTAGGACGACAGGATATCCTTTCTGTTTGTGCCCGCGACCGTAATCGCAAACGCGACGATATACGCTCCAGTTTCGATGCCAACTATAAGGGGGAGGCTTCCGATCGTTACAATATCATTATCACCAGCGACGTACTGGCCGAAGGTGTCAATCTGCACCGCGCCAACATTATTGTCAACTACGATAGTCCTTGGAACGCCACACGACTTATGCAGCGCATCGGACGAGTCAACCGCATAGGTTCTACCGCTCAGGCTATCCACAATTACATGTTCTACCCCTCTGAAATGGGTGATGCCATCATCAGCCTGAAGAAAAATTCACTCATCAAGCTACAGAGCTTCCATTCCGCCCTGGGCGAAGACACTAAAATCTACTCACACGACGAGATAGTGCATGAGTTCCATCTCTTCAACACCGATAAGCACGACGACACCGACAGTATGCTTGAACTGTTCCGCGAGGTACAGGCACTTCACTACAGCAACCCTACCCTATACCGTCGTATCAAGCAACTGCCCTTCAAAAGCCGTTGTGGAAGGAACGCGGACACGAATACATCACCGCAATCACCCATTTGCACCATCACGTATCTTTCTTCTCCGCATAAGAAATCCTTCTATCTTGTTGGGGAACATTCTCGTGAACTCTCTTTCTTAGAAGCTGCAAGTATTATGCGGGCAGAGCCGGAGGAACGGGCAGTACCTTTCGGCGATAGCGAAGAACTACACTATGAACAGGTGCGAAAGGCTCTGGCTCAATATACGATTGAACAGCAACGACAAACCCAGGAAGATAAGCCCAAAATTGGCAGCAAGGACAACGACGCTAAAAAGGCGGCTGCTTTTTTGCGCGAGGTACGACCCTCTCTACTCGACGACGATACCCGAAAGACTGTTGATATCTTAAAGGAACTAGTTGAGCGGGGTAAGTATAATCAGTTGGCCGACAACCTGAACCGGTTGTCTCGAAAGCACAAGAAGACACCAATGCCTATCATTGAGATAGTGAAACAGTTGGAAGAACTGAAAACCCAGTATGCCCAGCCCGATAAAGAGACTTCTACCCAGACAGGCACCAGTTTCACTGCCGACATAATCCTCAGTGAGACATTTGTTCCTAACAAACATTAATTCATTAATCGATTCACGCATTCACACATTAACTCATTCTTTAACCCAACCACTTATGAACACCGAGACACTGCGACAGATATTCCAGTCGCCATTCAACTACCCTAAATTCAGCCGTGAGATAGTCCACGACCTTTTCGGCTGCAACGATGTTTATGAGACATTAGACAGTGCAGAGCGCCTCGATCCTTCACCTGATGGTGACCAAAACTATTTCCTCGGGCAGATGGAGGATGCCGAGAGACGATTGCTGGGGTTCTTCTACACCCGTGTGGCAGAAGGTAGCGATGTGCGTCGAAAGCGCGTAGGGCTGAGGAAACTGATACAGCCTTATCTGAAATATGAGGTGGATGCTGCCATCGCGGTTTTCGACGATGGGCATCACTGGCGTTTGTCATACATCTGTGACCATAAAGAGGGCACAACGTCGGCCAAGCGATTCTCTTATGTGCTGGGTGATAAGGCGGGCCAGTATAAGACCCCCTTGGAGCGGTTGGACAAGGTGGCAGCAAAGGCGGGTCGTTTCAAGATGGACGACCTTCGGGATGCCTTCTCGGTGGATGCCCTCAGCAAAGAGTTCTTCGACGAGTACCACCGTCACTATGACCGCATTCTCAGGACAACCGTTGAGCTGATTAGCAAAGACCCCACTCTATACAGCGGGTTGTCCAAACTTTTTGCTGATTACATTAAGAAGATGATGGGACGCATTGTCTTCCTGCACTTCCTGCAAAAGAAAGGCTGGCTGAATGGCGACCCGGAGTTTCTGAAGAACCTCTTTTCCAAGCAACCACTTGACCGCAAGGAAGATTTTCTCGAGCAGGTGCTGGAACCGCTCTTCTTTGGCATCTTCAACACCGAGCCACAGAACCGCGAGAAGCTGTTCCGCGATGAAGGATGGGATGTGCAGCTATTGGAGCAGTGGAAAGGACTACCTTATTTGAATGGTGGTTTGTTTGAGCGCGATATGATTGATAATGCAAAGATGAAATTGCCCGCCTCGTTGTTTGAGCAGCTGTTTGATTTCATGTCATCGTACAACTTCACCGTCGATGAGAACGACCCCGATGATGCAGATATTGGTGTCGACCCCGAGATGCTGGGCAAAATCTTTGAGAGCCTGTTGGAGGACAACAAAGCCAAAGGCGCTTTCTACACCCCCAAGGAGATAGTACGCTACATGTGCAAAGAGAGCCTGATAGCCTATCTGAATAGTAAAGTGAATAGTGAATCGACAGGAAATCAAATCACTAATCACGATTCACTCGTCACTGCCGTAAGGCAATTTGTCGAGCAGCATGAATTTCCCGAGGTGTTGGAGCCTTATCGCGAGGTATTGGACACCGCCCTGCGAGAGGTGAAGATCTGCGACCCCGCCATAGGCAGCGGAGCTTTCCCCATGGGCTTGCTCAATGAATTGTGGCGTTGCCGAGAGGCATTGATAGGTGCAGCTGACACCTCGGAGAGGTGTGATTTCAATAACCCCGCTCAAGCCACAGGGGTCGCGACCGAAGGGAGCAACACCTGTGCGCAGTGTGGGGACTCTACAGCATACAATATGCGTGCCGGAGGTACGCGACCTCAATCCCGTGCAGCCCTCAAAAAACAAATCATCGAGAACAACATCTACGGTGTAGATATCGAGAAGGGAGCCATCGACATCGCCCGCCTGCGTTTCTGGCTGAGTATCGTCGTTGATGCCGAAAAGCCAGAACCCTTGCCCAACTTCGACTACAAGTTTATGCAGGGTAATAGCCTTATAGAGAGTTTCGATGGCCATGATCTCAGTCATATCATGGATGCTTCGTCCCCTCTTGAGAGGGGTGCCGCGAAGCGGCGGGGTATGTCAAAAGCGGGGTGGGGCGAGAACCAAACAGGCATGGAATTCGGCTCTGAAGAGGTGAAGCAGAACCTCCGTAACTGGTTGAAGATGTACTTCTCTCTCACCGACCATAAAGAAAAGGCATATTATCGCGAACTGATAAACAGCAGTGTGAAGAACTATATTGTGCAGCAAGGAATAGGCTCTGCGGCAGAAACCCGCCTCAATATCATTGACCCCTCCGCCAACAAAGACTTCTTCCTCTGGCACACCTGGTTCAAAGACATCTTCGACAAAGGTGGCTTTGATATTGTGATTGGGAATCCGCCGTATTTCCAAATGAAAAAAGGGCTGGTTGACAAATCAAAGTATCAGTATTCGGAAGGGAAAGATAAAGGAAAGCAGAATATCTATAAACTGTTTGTTGAGCATGCTTATAACATTTTGAACAATGGAGGTATATGTGCATTGATAACACAAAGTTCATTAATGTGTGACTCGTCATCGCAATATACCAGAGAACTTCTAATAAAGAAAACTAGTTTATTTCAGGTAATTGAATTTCCAAAGGTGGCACCACATCCTGAGGGACAATTATTCAAAGGTGCATTAGTAGCAACCTGCATTGTTCTTTTCTCAAAGAACTTGCCTTGCAACAATAATACGTTTTTCTTGTCTGCAAATAATGACCTTACCACAATAAATAATTTCGATTTTGCTGTCATTCCACAACAAACACCTATATACTTCTATCCACAAGGTTATTACTTTCCATTAATACGACACGATGATTTTTCTATCATCGGAAAAATGAATGAAGGCACTACTTTTCTTGGGAACATGATACAATCATCGTCTCAAGGTGACTTCAATCTAACCAATGAGAGTTTCTGCTTTTCCACAAGATTGACTGATGTAAAGATGTACCGCGGGTGTCACGTACATAGGTTCTATATTGAAGACGAGGTAGAAGAATACATCCAAAAAAATCATAAGGCAAGCTACATATCTCGAAATGAGCATGGTGTATTCTTGGTTTGTCAAAACATTTCAGGCATGACTGACAAACAGCGTTTTAATGTTGCCATCAGTAAGAATAACAGATGCTTGTTCGGTCACACGGTTAATAAAATTGAACTAAAATCCATGTACAATCCTAAATATATAAGGTTCTTCCGACAAATGCGTAGGTGAGACACAATAAAAGAAGCTGATAAGACGTATTGTATAAAGCAAAAAAAAATACGTTATGGATATCAGCTTCATGTATCATGCCCTCGGGATTCGAGAACAAGAATGTACGCGTAT
>JAFWQP010000032.1 GCA_017509045.1 Bacteroidales bacterium | reverse complement strand
TCGCCATTCATGGTGGTTACACAATTACATTTCTTTTTGCAGCTTCCAAGGCATGCAACCAATGCTACGATAGCAACTACGGTCAGTACTTTTTTCATGGTATTTTGTTATCATTTGGCAGACCGCTAGTGATGTTTATTTCGGGGGCTTTGGTGTTCTAGTGGGTCTGCAATACTGATACCACCAAAGCCAATTCCCGATGCAAAAGTACTATTTTTTTACGATAAATGACGTTTTTTCTACGCATATTTAGGGGTGGGGTGGTGGTAAATGGTTGTATTACAGTTATATATTAAATGTTAAATTGTTTTTTTACTCCTATTTCTGAGTTAAATGTTAGACAAAAAACACGCACTTTCTCCTAAAATTTGGGGGAGTCGTACCACGTTCATTTCTCTATATTCTTGGGGTGAGGTTTGCGAGCGGTTTTGCCTTTGCTTTTAGCGGCTTTGCTCTTCTCTTTGGAGGGTTTGTCGTGAGCCTTCCTACTACGCTCAGGTTTGTCGGGACGGGATTTGCCTTTGCGCGAATTAGTGTGTCGGGGTTGCTCAAGGTCTACATCCACTAGGTCGAAGTCGATGATTTTCTTGGTCATGTCCACCCCTTTGACACGAATAGTGATGGGGTCGCCTAGCTTGTAGCATCGGCCATAGCGGCGTCCGATTACTTGATAGTTGTCCTCGTCGAGCATGTAGTAGTCGCCGTGCAGGCTGCCGATAGGTATCATGCCTTCGCATTTGTTGCCTTCGATTTCGGCATAGATGCCCCATTTGCTAACACCTGAGATAAGCGCAGGGAATGACTGCCCTATTTTGTCGCTTAAGAACTCGGCTTGTTTGTATTTGATACTGGCGCGCTCGGCATCGGCAGCGCGTTTCTCCATGGCGGAGCAGTGGCGGCAATACTCCTCATATTCGTCGGCATTGACTGATGGGCCGCCTTGTAGGTATAGTTGCAACAGGCGGTGAACCATGAGGTCGGGGTAGCGGCGGATAGGCGAGGTGAAATGAGTGTAATAACGGAATCCAAGGCCATAGTGACCGATGTTCTCGGTGCTATAATAGGCGCGCGACATGGTTCGGATGGCAATTGAGTCAATCATATACTCTTCACCACGTCCGGCAATGCTTTCAAACAGGCTGTTGTAGCTATGGGCAAGAGCCTGTCGTGAGGATGTCCGTATTTTATACCCCAACTTGGCCACAAACTCGACGAAGGTGTTGAGCTTTTCGGGGTTGGGCTCGTCGTGAACACGATAGACAAAGGTTTTGGCATTGTGCTGCTTATCCTTGGCACCGATGCGTTCCGCCACACGGCGGTTGGCAAGTAGCATAAACTCCTCGATGAGCCAGTTGGCTTCTTTGTCCTCTTTGATATAGACACCAATGGGCTTGGCGTTTTCGTCTAGTTTGAATTTGACTTCCTGGCTCTCAAAGTTGATGGCTCCATCCTTGTAACGTCCTTCGCGCAAGATGGTAGCCAACTTGTGCAATTCTAGGATTGCTTTGTCGGTAGTGGTGAGTGGTGTGGACTTAGTGCCCTCGATTACCTCCTGCGCCTCCTCGTAGGCATAGCGGCAGTCGGAATTGATGACCGTTTTGCCAAACCAAGTCTTGAGCACATTGGCGTTATCGTCCATTTCCATCACCACGCTAAAGCAGAGTTTATCCTCATGAGGGCGCAGAGAGCAGACCCCGTTGCAAAGCTTTTCGGGCAGCATGGGGATGGTGCGGTCAACTAGATAGACGCTGGTGCCGCGGGTGAAAGCCTCGCGGTCGATATGGGTGCCGGGCTTCACGTAGTGCGACACATCGGCAATATGCACCCCTACCTCGTAATGCCCATTCTTCATGCGTCTGAATGAAATAGCATCGTCGAAGTCTTTGGCATCGGCAGGGTCGATGGTGAAAGTTATTGTGTTGCGAAAATCCTTGCGACCTTCATAGTCCTTCGCTGTGGGTTCTGCGATATGCTCTGCTTCGCGTTCGGCCTCGGGAGGGAAGTCGAGAGGGAAGTCGTATTCGGCAAGGATGGATTGCATCTCCACATTGTTATCGCCAGGCCGTCCTAAACGTTTGATGACCCGACCCACGGGATTGTTCATCCGCTGAGGCCAGTCGGTCATCTCAACCAATACCTTTTCGCCATCCTCGGCTCCGCCGAGGTCGCTCAGGGGGATAAAGATGTCCACCACCATGGTGCGGCTGTCGCTAACCATAAAGGCAAAGCGGTCTTGCTTCTGGATGATGCCGACAAAGTGGGTTTTAGCCCTCTGTAGGATTTCCACCACTTGTCCTTCGGGTTTGTGCATCTTACGCTGGGGAAACATCAGCACCTTCACTGTGTCGCCATGCAAGGCGTGGTTGGTGTTGTTGGGCGAGATCTGCACGTCCTCGCGTCCTTCCTCATGGGGTACGACGTAGGCCTTGCCCGTCTGCTTCATGTCGATAGTGCCGATGAGGTAGTTCTTGGGCAGTAGGTCGTCGTTGATGTTCTTGGGATTGATTTTGTATCTGCCACGACCGTTCTCGTCCTCAACCAATATCTTCGCCTCAGCCAATTCCTGTATGGTGGCCAGCACCAACTGGCGTGTGCCCTTGTCGTGTGCACCTAAGCGTGAGGAGATTTGTTTGTGGTTGAATGAGTCAAATGGGTTGTTGGCAAATATTTTTAATATCTGTTTTACATAAATATCGTTCATAAAATGTGTTTCTTTACTTTTGTAAGGCATTGTTTCAGCCTATGGGTAATAAGGTGTAGTGAAGGCTACTCGAAGGCGTTCTTGGCTTCTTCCTCAAACCCGCTTCTAATTAGGAAGGCCTCGATGTTGGGGTCGCGACCCATAAAGTTGCGGAAGAGGATGGCGGGGTGCTGTGTGCCGCCCTTCGACAGTATCTCGTTGCGGAACCTGCTGGCAGTGTTTTTGTCAAAGATGCCGTTCTTTTTGAACTGAGAGAACACATCGGCATCCAGCACTTCTGCCCATTTATATCCGTAGTAGCCCGAAGCATAGCCGCCCGCAAAGATGTGGGTGAAGGCGGTGCTGGTGTTGGCACCCTTGACAGGAGGCAGCAGCTCCACCATAAACCTCCGTTCAAAGTCCTCCATGGGGCCTTCGATGGGGGCGCTAATCGAGTGGTAGGCAAAATCCACAAGTCCCAAACTCAGCTGGCGCACGCACAGCCAGCCTGCCAGATACTTCTCAGCAGCCTTGATTTTCTCGATGTAGGAACCAGGGATGGTGTCGCCCGTTTGGTAGTGGCGGGCAAAGGTATTAAGGAACTGTGACTCGTAGCACCAGTTCTCCATCACCTGCGAGGGCAGCTCCACAAAGTCGCGTTTCACACTGGTGCCGCTGATGCTGGGGTAGGTGCAGTCAGTCAGCATTCCATGCATGGCGTGGCCAAACTCATGCATAAACGTTTCCACCTCGCTGAAGCTGAGCAAGGCGGGTTTGTCGCCAACAGGCTTGGAGAAGTTGCACACCACCTGTATCAGCGGGCGCACCTGTTTGCCGCCGATATTGCTTTGCTCGCGGAACGAGGTCATCCATGCGCCGCTGCGCTTGCTGGCACGGGGGTGCATGTCCAGGTACAGCACACCCATCAGCCGTTGTCCGTCGAATACTTCGTACACATTCACGTCGGGGTGGTAGACATCAATGCCCGAAGCCTTTTCAAAACGCAGGCCATACAGTCGGCCATACAGGTCGAAGATACCCTGACGCACCTTTTCCAATTGGAAGTAAGGACGCAGCAGCTCTTCGTCGAAGTCGTATTTCTGTTGCTTCAGTTTCTCGCTGTAGTAGGAGAAGTCCCAACGCTGCAAAGGTATTTCAGCACCGAGCTTTTGGGCAAATAGGCTGACCTCGACAAGGTCGTGTTTGGCAAACGGCAGGGCGGCATTAAGCAGCTGGGTGAAGAAGTCGGTAAGCTGTTGTGGGGTCTCACACATGCGGTTGCTCAGCACATACTCGCTGTAGCTGCTGTAACCGAGCAGTTTGGCCTGTTCGTAGCGCAGTTGTGTCATCTCGCGTATCACCTCGTTGTTGTCGTTCTGGTTGCCACGGTTGCCGCGGCTGTTGTAGGCGCGCCACATCTGCTCGCGCAGGCTGCGGTTGTCGGCGTAGGTGATAAAGGGGCCGAATGAGGGGTAGGCGAGAGTGAACACCCAGCCGTCCATGTTGCGCTCCTGTGCCTCTTGCCGTGCGGCGGCAATTACATTCTCGGGCAATCCCGACAGGTCTTTCTCTTGGGTGACATGGAGGATATAGTCGTTGTTGTCTGCCAGCACATGCTGGTTCATAAGTTGCGACAGCTCTGCCAGCCGCTCGCTATTCTTGGCAAAGGTGCGCTTGTCCTTGCCAGTGAGGTTCACACCGTTGCGCACAAAGCCTTTGTAGGTGTCCTCCAGCAGGGTACGTTGCTCGACATTCAGGTTGAGTTGGTCGCGTTGCTCATACACTGCCTTCACTCGGGCAAACAGCTTCTCGTTCATGTTCACGCTGTTAGAATAGCGTGTCAGTTCGGGAGTCAGTTTCATCACGATGCTCTGCAACTCGGCGTTAGTGTTGCACTCGTTGATGTTGAACATCACCGATGTGATGCGGTCGAGGCTTTCGCTGGCAGTCTGTAAGGCAACGATGGTGTTCTCGAAGGTTGGGGCAGCCTTCTGTTTAATGATTTTCTGTATATTCTTTTCGGCCTCCTTGATGGCTTGCTTGATGGCAGGCTCGTAGTGCTCGTTACGTATCTTGCTGAAGGGTGGTGTTTGCTGAGGGGTGTTCCACGCTTGCAGCAGAGGGTTGTCGTCTTGTCCCATCATGGGCGTTGTAGTGGCTATTAGGGTCATAAAAAGTAATGTTTTGGCTATTTTAATCATATTTTTAAGGTTTATTAATAATCTTTCGTAGAAATGATGCAATAAAATAAATGTATCTCCGTTTTTTAACAAATAACGAAAAGAACATAAAAACATTGTTTCAACTAGATAAAAAATATTAAACCAAAAAGAAACTCAAATGAAGAAAATAGTCCCATTTCTCTGCCTGGCATTGATTGCAACCATTTTCGCTTCGTGCAACAACCATCAAGAGGAACTTGATGCCGCCATCAAGCAGAACGACTCGCTGTCCATGATTATCAGCAACAAGGATGCCGAACTCGACTCCCTGTTTTCCACCCTCAACCAGATTGAGGAGAATCTGGCTGCCGTCAACTCCCGCTATGCAGCCGTGCAAGAACTGCGCCGTGCAAATCTCGAAGGTCAGCCCAACGTCAAGAACCAAATCAACGAGCAAATCAAGAGCATCGAGAACCTCATGGCTGCTAACAAGCAGAAAATTGCCAATTTGCAGGCTAAAATCACCAGCGAGGGCAAAGAGAGTACTCGTCTGCAGGAACTTGTGAACCGTCAGGAAGAGCGCATCGCTGCCCAAGAGTCGCAGATTGCCCAGCTGCTCACCGAATTAGAGAGCAACAAGGTCCTCATCAAGAAACTCAACCAGGATGTGACTGACCTCACCGCCTCCAACGAAGAGAAAGACCTCCACATTCAGCGTCAGACCGCCGAGGCCAACAAGGCTTACTACGTGGTGGGTTCCTACACCGACCTCAACGAGGCAGGCATCGTCGCCAAGACCGGCGGATTCATCGGTATAGGCCGTCACCAAGGCACCATCAGCGAGATGCCTCTCGACCGTTTCACCCAGATTGACCGTACCAAGGTCACCACCATCCCCGTCAACATGAAGAAAGCGGTTGTTGTCTCCAACCACCCCGAAAACAGCTACGAGCTGGTGATGGACGAAAACGATGCCAAGCAGGTCTCCTACCTCCGCATCCTCAACCCCGCCAAATTCTGGGAGCAGACCCGTTTCCTGGTCATCTCCACCAAATAACAAAGAATGTGGGAAAGCGTTAATGTGTTAATGTGTGAATCCTTGACTAACGGATTAGCACAATAACGCAGTAACACACTCAATACAACTGGCATCCAAGTGGCGAAAAGCCCTTCGGATGCCAGTTTGTTTTGTATTTTATACAGTCTGTCGAGAACATGTACCATTACAAACTTTCCCAATTGCCGTAATAAGTTGATAATAAGCGAATTGGTAACATTATAGAAACTTGCTTGATAATACACTGTTCCTCAATTATTTATTTTACATTTATTTTACCTTTTGTTTACATTTATTTTAGCTATTATTTAGCTTAGCTAAAAGAAATGTAAAGAAAGAATAACATAAATGAAACAGAAATATTGTAATAAGGACTTCGCTACCATCACTGTCAATAAGAAGAATGCTGTCGAATATTGGAGTTTACTTGCAATTTATTCGGGTTGATGTGGCGGAAGAAACGTTTTTATCCATTTTATTGGAAAAAAAAGTGTATATTTGCAAAGTGAG
>JAFWQP010000031.1 GCA_017509045.1 Bacteroidales bacterium | reverse complement strand
TGTGCACAGCCGCAAGGACGGACAGAAGACCCGCGTGTCGACCCAGCGCTTCACCGCCACCAACGACCTGCTCGACGCCTACACCACCGAGGCGAAACGCACCGAGGCAATCATCAGCTACGGCGGAAAGACGAGCGGGGAGTTCTTGACGCCCAACCTTTAAAAATTGAAAGGTGAGAACTTATCAAATTGAGAGTTGAGAATTGAGAATTGAGAATGGGGAAGGCACTCGGGATTCGGGTGCTTTTCCCCTTTTTTAAAATTGAAAGTTGAAAATTGAAAGTTGAAAGGGGGCTTCGCCTACCTTTTTAGTTTTTACTTTTTAGTTTTAAAAAATTGGCTGCCGCACCAACTTTTTAGTTTTTAGTTTTTACTTTTTAGTTTAAAAATCACCTTCTTACTTCTTACTTCAAATGAATGTATTACTAAAAAAAATTAAACAAATATTATATCTTTATGAAATTATTAGTATTTTTGCAGTTTGGTATTAATGCAAGAAACAGTCATTAATGATTAATATTTAATAAAATAAATGGAAAGGCATTGCATCAAAACCGCATACGGGCACGTAAGTCCCATGCCTTTCGTGAAGGAATAAACGCCTGTTGGGGACTTGGGGCATAATAAAGAATCGAAAAAAAACAAAATGAACCAAAACAAAAACAACTATGAGGCTCCCAAGGTGAAGATTGTCTCTTTCCAGATAGAGCGAGGCTTTGGTGGCACCGTGGATATTAAGCCACAGGACCATGAACCGGCAACTCAACAATTACAGGAACAAACTGACTATTGGTCATTTTAATAATATAGGCAACTTCTAATTGCAAGCAATTAGAGTCTCATACTCTTACCTAATACAAAAAGTATAATCTACAAAATCTCAGATTCTCAAATTCTTGAAATAGAATTATTTTATAGCATAACGACAATGAAAAAAAACAGTATATTTTGCATCCTGCTGGCATCCCTTGCATTAGTGACCAGCTGCAAGAAAGATGTAGAGTTCGTCAACTTCGACGCAGTGATTGACCATCCTTCAAAGGTCTATATCGACGAAAACCGTTACCCTTGCTGGAACGAAGGTGACGAGGTGAAAATCAACGGCACTGCCTATGGTCTCGAAAACATCACCGGCTCCAGTGCTCTCATCACTAATGTGGCGCAAAGCAATGATTATTATGCCATTTACCCTGTCAGCATCGCGCAAGGCACAGTCGGTGCAAGCACCACGGTAACGCTTCCCGAAGTACAAAAGTATAAGACTTTCGGCAATAACCATCAACAGCGTGTGGAAATACCCATGGGTGCCCACACCGCACACAACAATACAGGGCAAAACAGCCTACAGTTCAAAAACCTCTGCTCTGTAGTCCGTGTGAAAATCACTAACAACAATAACGCCACCGCAACCGCCGGCACCGCCGCCTACTATGCCAACAATATAGCCAATAATCGTGAGATGCAGATTCTGAAAATCACCATTGAGGCTCAGAACACCCTCCTCAGTGGCACCGGTACTGCCACCATTGAAGGAGATGGAGAAAGTGACCACATAGCGATTACCTCCGGCAAAAAGAGAGTAAGCCTGAGATGCAACAATTCCACCACCCCCATGAAGACCCTCCAAGTTGGTGATGATGCTGAATTCGATATTGTCCTGCCGGAGTTCGGCTCTGCAGGTGAAAAGGTGACAGGTGACACAATCACCATCACCATCAAAACTGCTACCGGCATGAAGTCATTCACAACCCAAAACCCGGTTTATCTTGGACACAACAGTATTGTTAGAAACGAGTTTTCTGTCACCAGCCTTGACCCGCTGCCCGCCGAACTGAAGGGAGGGTCGCAATTCCATGATTTGATTCACCAGAATTTCACCGTTTCAAACATCACAAAAATACAATTTGTATGCAATGATAACACAAATACTGGTACGGAGCTTCAGAATACTTACAGCGGTTCAAAAATCTATGGCAACATGAGTGGTAACACATTGGTGGTTTCCACTCCGGCCCCAATTATGTATGCGAACTCCAGCTGCGTAGATATGTTTAGAGGGCTTACCAGTCTGCAGGAAATAGAGTTTGGTGACAACTTCAACACAGAGAACGTCACATCCATATATGGAATGTTTCAATATTCCGGGATAACTAACCTTGAAGATCTTGACCTCGAACATTTCAATACAGACGGTGTGACTAATATGGGTAATTTGTTTTACGGCTGCTCACAATTGGGTACAGGAAATCAAACTATCACATTCCCCTCCTCATTCAATACCGAGCATGTTACACTGATGGATCACATGTTCTATAACTGCTCAAGCTTGACATCTCTTTCTTTCCCGGACAATTTTAACACGGCAAATGTTTGGACAATGCAGGCCATGTTCTCTCGCTGCTCTACTTTAACAAGCCTCAACCTGTCAACATTCAATACTGCAAATGTGACAACTATGTATGACATGTTTGCGGACTGCATTAACCTGACAACCATCAATTGTGGTAGTGGCAGCAACGTCATTGACCTAAACACTAGTTCCGTGACTACCATGAAGGGCATGTTTAGAGGTTGCTCTCATCTGACATCATTGAAATTCGGAAATAATTACAACACATCTTCGGTGACGACGATGGAGGGTATGTTTTACGGATGCCAGAGACTGACATCACTGGAATTCGGTAATAATTTCAACACTTCCAGCGTGGTGAGTATGAAGAACATGTTTAATAATTGCAAGGCTTTGTGGGATCTTAACCTTTCCAATTTCGTTACAACCAACGTGACTACCATGGAAGGTATGTTCACTTCTTGTCAACAAATGGGTAAGACCTATGATGTACAAGGAATACTCGACCTGTCTAATTTCACCATAGGCAGTACAACAAATATTACAAATATGTGTAACGGGCTTGCATCTGGTAGAGGTACATTTGATGGTATAACTTATTATTGTCCCATCATCTGCTCTGAAGCGGTCGAAAACAGTATGAGCAGCTCTGCTACCAACATTAATCTTAGTAAAGTAAGATTCTACAGAACAAGAGGAGCTGTCGGTTCAAAATAATCACATTTCATAAGCAAACACATGAGGGTTCTTCGGAGTTCTGGGGAACCCTCTTTCGTATCTGTTTTTTTTTTTTTTTGGGGGGGGGCGAAATGGAAGTACGGCTTGTGGCGATGTCCGGCCAAATTCTTAATTCTCAATTTATGACATACCCCGGCTCTTCGGCAAACATTCACTGGATGTTTGCTCCCCTCTAAAGAGGGGACGGGGCGGGAGCCATTTTTTTAAACTAAAAACAAAAAACTAAGAAGTTAGGCGGGAGGCATTTTCAATTTTCAATTCTCAATTCTCAATTTTTACATACCCCCCGCCTTCGGCGTACCCCTCTGAAGAGGGGACGGGGCGGGAGCCAATTTTTAATTTTTAATTTTTAATTCTTAATTTAATAAGTTTTCAATTTTTGTGGTTTGTTCTTTTTTTATTATATTTGTATTTTTAATAATATTGTTGTTTTATGCGTAAATATTTATTAGTCATCATACTTGCGTTGATTGCGTGCATCACCGCCAAGGCTCAATCTGTTTCGAAAGCCGTTGCCGAAGCTAAGGCGACATCGTTTTTGCAACTTTTGAGATAAACGACCTAGCTGTGTTGCCCGAACACCAAGGCAAAGGCATAGCCTCCCTCCTACTCGACCGATTAATCTCCGACCTGAAGGAGCAGGGCATCGTAGGGTTTCACCTGATTACTG
The DNA here is from genome assembly GCA_017509045.1 of Bacteroidales bacterium. Lineage (GTDB taxonomy): Bacteria > Bacteroidota > Bacteroidia > Bacteroidales > P3 > Colimorpha. The sequence continues at coordinate 15,619 of JAFWQP010000031.1, read as the reverse complement.
CGACAGAGGGGTATCTACCATCGTTCTATGAGAAACATGGTTTCAAAAAAGAGACAAGGGTGATGCTGATGGGAACTTGATTGAAGTAGGAAGTAAGAACTAAGAAGTATTGGGGCGGGAGCCAACTTTTGAAGTAAGAACTAAGAACTAAGAAGTTTGAATTACTTTTATTGAATACAATTAATACACTATCAAATATGATGAAGAGACACATTTTTATCACTTGGCTGACGCTCGCATTGGCGACAGCAGCTGCCCTTGGGGGTTGCGAAAGAAACGATTACCCTCTTGATGAACAACCCGGCACTGACACAGTGGTGGCAGACACCGTGGTGCCCGAGGAACCCCCGGCAGACAATATCTATCAATTTAAGGTGCTGGACGGCAACGGCGACAGCGTGTCGCTGGCGGATTACCGCGGGATGGTGCTGCTGGTGGTCAACACCGCCACACAATGTGGCTACACGCCCCAGTACTCTGACTTGCAACGCATCTATGAGACTTATCAGGACAGCGGCTTCGTCATCCTCGACTTCCCCTGCAACCAGTTTGGCGGACAGGCTCCCGGCTCGTTCGATGACATCCACAACTTCTGCACCAGCCGCTACGGCATCACCTTCCCCCAGTTTGCCAAGATTGACGTGAACGGGGCTAACGCCTCACCCCTCTATGTGTGGCTGAAGGAGAAGAAGCCCGGCAACATACAGTGGAACTTCACCAAGTTCGTCATCAGCCGCAAAGGCGAGGTGCTGCGCCGTTTTGAGCCCAACAACTCTATGACGGCAGTGGAGAACGCTGTAAAAAACGCACTTTAACTGTGTAGGGAGTTAAAGGGATTCGCTCTAGTACAACATATGACTGATTTTCGCCAAATAGTATCCATGTTGCATCTCTTCGAGACGCTAGGAGTGAGTTTATTTTGTCACCGCACAAGCAATATACGATGTTGCTCCCTTTGGTCGCGACACCGTACATTGTTTGTACGGTGTTATTGAGATTCAGCCTCTTCGAGGCTGTAAAAAATCAGTCATATATTAAACTAGAGTCAAGGGATTAAGAATGTCCAGCGGACTTACGTCGAGAGGGACTGATGCTAATATGCCAATTAAATAATCTTGATTAATAGAACCCACTTATATAAACAACGAACATGAGAGGAACTAAATCTTGGATGCTAGCCGCCATCATTATCATCTGCGGCATGGCGACAACGTCGTGTAAGAAAAGCGACGATATCGCTCCTGTGACCCGTGAAACAGCCCTATTTGTACCCATCACCGACGTGGTGCCTGATGCCATATTGGAGATTCGTTACTACAGCACCTACAACTTTGTGGGGGCCCGCGTAGACGGCTATCTGGAACCCACGGCATTGCTGACCCGCGAGGCTGCCGACAGCCTAAAGGCTGTGAGCGACGACCTAAACGCACAAGGCTACCGCATAAAGATTTACGATGCCTATCGCCCCCAGATGGCAGTGAGCCACTTCGTGCGCTGGGCGGAAGATTTGAACGACACCGCCATGAAGCCCTATTTCTATCCTAACGTGGATAAGTCGAGGCTTTTCGAACTGGGCTATATTGCCGAGAAGAGCGGACACTCGCGCGGTTCGACGGTAGACCTAACGATTGTGGACATGACCTCGGGCAAGGAGGTAGACATGGGCGGTGTGTTTGACTGGTTTGGCCCAGAGAGCCATCCCGACTGCGGCGGCAATCCTGAAACGTCGGAGTACCGTGCAAACGACACCATCACCGCCGAGCAGTTTAACAACCGCATGATACTGCGTGCTGCTATGCTACGCCACGGATTCAATCCGCTAGACTGTGAATGGTGGCATTTCACCTTGAAGAACGAGCCGTTCCCCGACACCTATTTCACTTTCCCTGTGAAAACGAAATGAATATACAAATTAAACCCAAATCGGTCATTAAGCCGACTTTTCAATCAATTTCTCTTTTATATGTCTGTTTATGCCATATCAGCATTTCTTCCGGCATCTTGTCCACATCCCTGTCTCGCCGTAGCCCGCTACGGCTTCGCCAGCGATGAGGCCAATCTGCTCGAAACAATTACTAATCTGGCATAAACCCTAATGACCAATTTGGGTTAAACTAGAGCCAATGAATTTACAAATTGACCCCTAATCGGTCTTTAGGCCGATTGGGGGGTAGTAGGTTGGTAGCAGAATGACCTACGCAACAAAAAAGCGGCTACACACAGCGTGCGTGTAGTCGCTTTTTGGAATCCGAAATGTATTTATCGTATCGGGAACTGATACCCAAGGGTGAGAAGCAGGGCAAAATTGCTGCCGATGGGCACGTCCTTGATTTGCGGAGTCTCTTGGCTGATGTTCAAAGCATCGGGCGAGGTGGACACCGCCATCATGCCGTAATCGAGCTGAAGCATCACGCTGAGGTCTTCGTACTCGTAGCCCACGCCTAACAGAAGGCTGACATCGAGAGGCTTCATTGCATTGAAGGCAGGGATGGAGACATCGTAGTTCCAATCGCTTTGGGGCAGTCGGGGAGTGATTTTCATATCATGTAGCGTGCCGAAGATGCCGTAACTGACAGCGGGGCCTACCGAGAGGAGGGCATGGTGGCCAGGCTCACGGACAGGCAGTTCGTAGCGGAACGTCGCCAATATGGGTAACTGGAGGTACCATGCATCGTAGGTGCCTTTACGGATGGACATAATGCCTTCCAACACTTCTTGGAAGTGAGAACCACGACGAATCAGGTTGAGACCCGTCTGAAGGTAGAAATTCTCTGCCAACAAAGACTGGGAATTGGTAAAGCCAAAGGTGACAAAACCACCTAGATTGGCAGCCATAATAGGACTATTGTCGGCAAGGTCGTCGAAATGGACAGCCATACCTACACCCCCACGGACACCAAAGTTAAGAAACTGTGCATGAGCAGTGACGGACATCGTGACAAACAAGGTCAGCGCGATAAGAATCTTTTTCATAAGCAACATATAAAATCGTGCAAAGATACGAACTTTTTTTGAATTATGAATAAAAAAGTGTGAGAATTGTGATTTGTGAATCAAGAATTGACAAACGACAGCGTAAGCCTCAATTCACTACTCATTATTCTCTACTCACTATTCTCTACAGTTTGCGATAGATAAAGTCGGTCATCAGTTCATAGAGATTGTAACGGGTGTTGCCACCGTAGATGCTGTGGTTTTTGTTAGGATAGATGCGGAACTCGAACTGCTTGCCTGCATTTTCGAGGGCAGTAACCATGTCGACAGCATTCTGGAAATGGACATTGTCGTCGCCAGTGCCGTGGACGAGAAGGTAGTTGCCCTCAAGCAGGTTGGCAAAGTTGAGCGGCGAATTGTCGTCATAGCCGCGCGGGTTGTCTTGCGGACGCTGTAGGAAACGCTCGGTGTAGATGTTGTCGTAGTAGCGCCAGGTGATGACAGGAGCCACAGCTATGGCGCTCTTAAACACATCATGTCCTTTGAGAATGGAGAGAGTGGACAGATAGCCACCGAAACTCCATCCAAAGATACCGATGCGGTTCTCATCGATCCAGCTCTTTTTGCCAAACCAGCGAGCTGCCTCGCAGGCGTCTTCGCATTCCATCTTACCCAGGTTCTTGTAGGTCATCTTCTTGAAGTGGGCACCGCGACCGCCTGTGCCACGACCGTCGAAACAGGCTACTACATAGCCGTTCTGTGCCAGCATGTGGAACCAGTAATAGTCGCTATAGCCGTAGCTGTTAGTTACTTGTTGGTTGCCGGGGCCGCCGTAGACATAGAAGAACAGCGGGTACTTCTTGGAGCTATCGAAATCGGGGGGTAGGATGATGTAGTAGTTCAAGTCGGAGCCCAAGGTGGTGGTCAGCGTGCCGAACTGCTTGTTCCCCACGCCGTATTCGCGCATACGCTCTCGCAAATCGGCATTGTCCTCTAGGGTTTTGAGCAGTTTGCCATTATTGGTGTGAAGGGTGTAGACGGGCGGGGTGTTGGCATCGGTGAAGGTGCTGATGTAGTACTTGCTATTGGCACTGAAAGAGGCGCTGTACCAGCCCGGTTTGTCGCTGAGACGTTTTTTCTTCTTGCCCTTGAAGTCGATAGAATAGAGCTCCTTGTTGAGCGGCGAAGTCTCATGGGAAAGATAGTAGATGATACCCTCTTTCTCGTCGACCGAACAGATAGACACCACATCGTAGCTGCCTTTGGTAATCTGGTTGACCAGCTTGCCATTCAGGTCGTACATATAGATGTGGTTGTAGCCGTCGCGCTCGGAGGTGAGAAGCATGTGCTTGCCGTCGTTGAGGAACATCCATGTGTCGGGCACTTCGACGTAGGCATCGTCCTCCTCGGTGTAGAGGGGGCTGATGGCACCCGTGCGGGCATCTGCCAAAAGCAGCTCCATCTTGTCCTGCAAACGGCTCATGCGCATCAATGCCAAAACATTGGGGTCGTGGGTCCATTGTATGCGGGGCATGTACTGGTCGTTGTGGCTGCCGATGTTGAGTTTGAGGGTCTTCTGCGACTCAAGGTCATAGATGAGCACATCCACCACACTGTTGTCCTCGCCAGCCTTGGGGTATTTGTAGGTGTAGTTTTCGGGATAGAGCTCGCCCCACATCTGCATGGAGTACTGCTTCACCTTGCTCTCGTCGAAACGGTAGAAGGCAATACGTTTGCTGTCGGGCGACCAATAAAAGCCCTTGGTGATGGCAAACTCCTCTTCGTACACCCAGTCGGTGGTGCCGTTGATAACCTCGTTGAACTTGCCGTCGAAGGTCACCTGGGTTTCTTTCAGCGAATTGAGAGCCATCACGTAGAGGTTGTTGTCGCGGACAAAAGCCACCATCTTTCCATCGGGCGAGAAGATGGTGAGGCGCTGCTTGCCCTCCATCGAGATGCGCTGCATGGTACCATCGGCAACGCTGTAGACATAATAGCTGCTCACGCCGCTATGACGGTAGAGCGGCTCGAACTCGGCACTGAGAAGGATTTTCTGCTCGTCCTGCGAGAACTCATACGACTCGATGGGAGGCATGGGCTTTACCTTCTTGCGCATGGGGTCGGTGAAGGCACACACCACACCCACCTTTTCGCCAGTCTTATAGCTGTACTTCTCGATGCCTGAACGGGTCAGAACGCAATAATGCTCTCCGTCCTGCATAGAACGGATGGAGGAAATGCCATTGGGGCGGAACGTGGCACGCGACCATATATCGTCGAGGGTGATACGCTTAGGCTGTGCCCCTACACTACCCATTATGGCAGCAAACGTCAGGATGGTTAACATTAGTTTTTTCATATCAACTCAATTAAAAGTGAAAATCGAGAATTGAAAATTGAAAATTAACTGCCGTGCCCGGGGTAATTCTCAATTTCCAATTCTCAATCCTCAATTAGTTAAGTGTTTAATTCCTACTTCAAATTACAGTTTGGGGCCTGCACTCACAAGAGCCTTGCCAGCCTCGTTGTAGGTGAACTTTTCGAAGTTCTTGATAAAGCGCGAGGCGAGGTCTTTTGCCTTGGTCTCCCACTCACAGGCACAACCGTAGGTGTCGCGGGGGTCGAGAATCTTGGGGTCGACACCGGGCAGCTCGGTGGGCACCTCGAAGTCGAAATAAGGAATCATCTTGGTCGGAGCCTTCTCGATAGAACCGTCGAGGATGGCGTCGATGATACCGCGGGTGTCCTTGATGCTGATACGCTTGCCTGTGCCATTCCAGCCGGTGTTGACCAGATAGGCCTTGGCACCGCTCTTCTCCATGCGCTTCACCAGCTCCTCGGCATACTTGGTGGGATGCAGCTCGAGGAAGGCCTGACCGAAGCAAGCACTGAAGGTGGGCGTAGGCTCGGTGATGCCGCGCTCGGTACCTGCCAACTTGGCGGTGAAACCACTAAGGAAGTAGTATTTGCACTGGTCGGGAGTGAGGATGCTGACGGGAGGCAGCACGCCGAAAGCATCGGCACTGAGGAAGATGACATTCTTGGCGGCAGGACCTGCGCTCTTGCCGTGAATGGGCTGGACAATCTTCTCGATGTGGTCGATAGGATAGCTCAAACGGGTATTCTCAGTCACGCTCTTGTCCTTAAAGTCAATCTTGCCGTTGGCATCAACGGTGACATTCTCCAACAGGGCGTTGCGCTTGATGGCGTTGTAGATGTCGGGCTCGCTCTCCTTGTCGAGGTTGATAACCTTGGCGTAGCAGCCACCTTCGAAGTTGAAGACGCCTTCGTCGTCCCAGCCGTGCTCGTCATCGCCGATAAGAAGACGTTTGGGGTCGGTGCTGAGGGTAGTCTTACCCGTGCCGCTCAAGCCGAAGAAGATGGCGGTGTTTTCGCCCTTCATGTCGGTATTGGCGGAGCAGTGCATGGCAGCGATACCTTGCAGAGGCAGATAGTAGTTCATCATGGAGAACATACCCTTCTTCATCTCACCGCCATACCAAGTGTTGAGAATCACTTGTTCGCGGCTACTTACGTTGAAAGCCACACAGGTGTCGCTATTGAGGCCGAGAGCCTGGTAGTCGTCCACCTTAGCCTTGCTGGCGGCATAGACGGTGAAGTTGGGTGTGAAGTTCTTGAGTTCCTCAGCGGTGGGCTTGATGAACATGTTGGTGACGAAATGTGCCTGCCATGCCACCTCCATGATGAAGCGGACAGCGATACGGGTGTCCTTGTTGGCACCGCAGAAAGCATCGACGACAAAGAGTTCCTTACCACAAAGTTCCTTGCAAGCAAGGTCTTTGACGTGCGCCCACACCTCTTCGCTCATGGGGTGGTTGTCGTTCTTATACTCGGGGGTGGTCCACCACACGGTATCCTTCGATTTCGCATCCATGACAATGTATTTGTCTTTGGGCGAACGGCCTGTATAGATGCCGGTCATCACGTTGATGGCGTCCAACTCGGTGAGCTGGCCTTTGTCGTAACCCGTCAGGCTGGGATCCATCTCGAACTTAAACAAATCCTCGTATGAGGGATTGTAGTATAACTTCTTTACTCCGGTAATACCGTAGGACTCTAGATCTTTAATGATTTTCTCGTTCATAATAATGTATATTTTAAAGTTATTGTTTTTGGTTTGAATGTTTGAGTGCTTGAATGCTTGAGTGGATGATGCGGTCAAACGACTCAAACTATCAAGCAATCATTTTATTCGTTCATCGTCATTTTGTATAATCTGACAGAGCCGTCGATGTTCTTTTCCTTTGCAGAATTGCCGTATTTGTCGACATCGAATACGTTGCGCGGCGAGCGGGTAATGCTGAGCGGGCCACCCACGCAGCCACCATCGCATGCCATGCCTTCGAAGAAGTTGGCAGTCTCTTTCTTGGCGCGCAACAGGGTCAGATGCTGACGGCACTGGTCGATGCCGTTCATGACGCAAGGTCTCACACCCTCCACACCCAGCGACTTAGCAACATCCGCCACGCCCAAAGCCAGTCCGCCACTCTTGGCGAATATGCGGCCATAGAACGAGGCGTTGTCGAGAATGGTGTCCTCGCACTGTGTGGTGTCGATACCACGGGCGTCGACAAAGGCCTGCAGTTCCTCAAAACTCATCACGCTATCGATCATACCACCTGTTTTCTCGAGGGTATACTCCATCTTCTTAGCCGCACAGGGACCGATGAACACCACCTTGGCGGTGGGGTCGCTGTGTTTGATAAGTCGGGCAGTCATCACCATGGGCGACACCGACGAGGAAATGGCGTCTTTCAACTCGGGGAAGTTTGTTTCCACAAAACGAACAAAAGCGGGGCAACACGAGGTGGTCATCACAGGATTCTCAGAGGTTTCGGCTTTCTCCTTGAATTCGTGCGCCTCGTTGTAGAGGGTGATGTCGGCACCCAATGCCGCCTCCACTACCTGATGGAAGCCCAGCTTCTTGATGGCGGTAACGACCTGCTCGATGCGACCGAAACGGCACTGACTGACAATAGCCGGAGCAATGACCGCATAGCAACGGTAGCGTGTGTTGTTTTCCGACTCCTGCAACATCTTAATAATGTCAAGAACCAGACTCTTGTCGCTGATAGCACCAAAGGGGCAGCTGACGATGCAGGCACCGCAGGCAATGCACTTGTTGTTGTCGATAACGGCCTTGTCCTCATCATTGATGCTGATAGCTTTCACTTTGCAGCTCTTGATGCAGGGACGTTTTTGTGCAATAATGGCGCTATAGGGGCACGCCGTGGCGCACTTGCCACATTCGATGCACTTCGATTTGTCGATATGGCAGCGGTGATCGACAATGGTGATGGCTCCTTTGGGGCATACCTCCTTGCACGAGTGCATAAGGCATCCACGGCACACATCGGTGACAATCATGCCGCCGGCAGGGCATTCGTCGCATGCCTCGTAGAGCACCTCCACCACATTGGGGTTGGTTTTGTCGCCACCCATAGCCATCTGCACACGGTCCATCAGCACCGCGCGCTCCTTGTGGATGCAGCAGCGCGTCTCGGCCTTAGGACCTGGGGCGATGGTGCGAGGGATGGTGTATGCGTTCTCCAGCCCACCATCGTATGCCCGACGGATAACCTCCATCAGGACTTGGTATTTAATCCATTGTACGTTTGTGTCAAATAGTTTCTGTTCCATGATATATCAATGATTGGAAGGAATGATTCCTTTCATTCTTAGTCGTAATTTACTGTTACTATCTTGCCCATCTTGCGCAGGTTGTCCGCCAAGCGTTCGACAAGTTTGAGTTTCATAGTAATGTCTATCTCCAGTCCCGCATGGGCAGCGTTGACATTCTGTCCTACGAAGAATACGATGTGTGTGGCTTCTTCAAAGACTATATTTGCCAAAAGCGATCCGCCGTCCTTCTTTGCGTAGGTTTTGGGAGTCAGGTCTTTGGCTGAAACGTATTTCTCCGACAGCGCCAATAATCGGCGGAGGGTGATTACGCCTTCGGTAGTTAGGTCGATGCCATCAATAAAGCCAATCGGTGGCACCTCTTTGTCGGGGAAGTCGAAGCTAGTCTTGAGTTCACGTCCCAGACAGCGGGCCACCACCTGCGATGTGGTACCTCCGCACACAATGCGCTTGTCGGCACCGGTCATAAAATGCTGTACGTATTCGGCATCCTTCTCCTTGTCCACCGGCGGGCCGACCATGATGTGGGTCTCACAGCGTGGACGTAAGCGGACGGCAGCAACGGTGGTGTCGTCGCCGGGTCGGTCGAGATAAAGGTCGTTGCACGCCGATGCCAGCAAACAAGCGGCAGCACGGGCCGACATGTGGGCATCGACATAATGGTCGAGGTGCTCCATTATCTCCTTGCGCTGCCAGCCGAAGTTCAGCATCTGCCCGATACCGGCATGTATGGTACCGTCGCTCATCACAAATACCAAGTCGCCTGACTCCAGATGCAGCTCGGTATGATATACTTTCTTGCCACAGATGTCCAACTCGGTTCTCGGGAAGTCGGTAGTATGCCCGTTGTGATACCAAATGGCTTCGGGGTTGTCGAATTCAAAGAGATGTCCTTCACCCAAGTTGTTCACGTGGATTATGGAGAAAGTACTGTAGGCCACCTGCCTCTCTTTGCACACAGGCAAGGTTTGGATGATGGTCTCAACGCAGTCCTGGATGTCGGCTCCTCCGGCAGTCATGGTGCAAAGTATCTTGCTGGTGAGTGTGGAGAGGATATTGGCTTTCACACCACTGCCCAATCCGTCTGCCAGAACAAGCGTCGTCCAGTCATCACACACGCACATCTCAACGTTGTCGCCGCAGAGTTCCTCGCCATAGTGGTTCAGCGAGGTGTATCCATAGTCAATCCAGAGCTGTTTCATACTTTAGCTGTTTTCCAGTCTGTCGGGCGGCCATCCACGCCAAGGTCTCCTTGACCGTCGGTAAGTGTTTTCTTCAACTTGAGCAGAGCCACTTTGGTTTCAGCGGTGGTTTCACCCAACAGCGAGGCAATCTCCTGTGCTACACGCATCTGCTTCATGATAAGGTCGTCGGTGGTTGTGATGGTATCCATACGCACCTTTTCCAGCTTCTTGTCGTAGTTCACCATGTCGGAGATGTCCTTCATCAAGCCGAAAAGCAGATTCTGCTCACTCAGCAAGCTGACCGTAAGACTCAAGTATCGGTTTGTGGAGGTAATATGCAACTGAGGATTCTCCACGCGTTGCTTCTTCGTGTAGGCGTTGTAGAAGTCTATCGGTTGGAAGCTTTCTGCCACAGGCCGACCCACCACGCTCTCCGGCGTGCCACTAAGGCCGAGCATCTTCATAGCAGAAGCATTGATATCCACAATATTCATGTCGGGGTCGACAATCATCACACCTTCTGGCGAGTTGCGAACGATGTCCACAGCCAGACTCTCGGCGCGTTTGCGCATATAGGGCAGGCAGATGTCGATGTCGGCATAGCCGTTCACCACAGCCCATGCCTTCTCGCGGCAGGTGCGGTAACCGCAAGCACCGCAGTCCAGTTCGTCGGCCTTGGTCATCTTGCCGGTGCGACGCAACACCTCCTCTATTTCTTTCTCTGTGGCGGGACGGCTCTTGGCGCGCAGTCGCGGATGGGCATAGGCAAGCTGCACTCCCGCATCGGGTGCGGGCAGATGCTTGCGCGTGGCCATCTCGAGTTCCACATAGCGGTCGATATCAGCCTCCGCCTTTATCATGCCGCCCTCGTGAGCTATGGCACAAGGTCCGTTGATGCAGCCACCGGGGCAGACATTCATCTCGATGAACACGTGGTCCATCAATTCTATATTTTCCAATACGTCGGCAATGCGGTCCACACCGTCCACCGACATATATCTGTAACCTTTAGGCAGGACATCGAACGAGCGGATGATGCCCTGTGTGGCGGGGTAGGCTTTGGCGCGGTTTGCCACCGTGGCCTCATCACCCACCGTCAATTTGTTTATGGTGCTAAGGTCGATACCGTTCTCCTCAAAGAGCTGCAGCAGCTCTTCAAAGGTAATGACGGCATCTATGGCATGTTCGTCGGCCTCGCGTTTCTTCGCGATACAGGGGCCGATGAAAACCAATTTAAGGTTCGGGTCGTTGCGGCGCAGCATCTTCGCATGCGCCACCATGGGCGAGTCGACAGGTGCCAGATAAGGCAGTGCCTTGGGATAATACATCTGTATCAGGCGGCAGGCTGCGGGACAGGCCGAGGTTATAAAGTTGCGCATATCACCTTGAGCCAGCAACCGCTTGTATTCCTCCGTGACGGCCTGTGCTCCCACGGCAGTCTCTTCGGCAACGGCAAAACCCAGCTTGGCAAGTGCTATGCGTAGTATCGAGAAATCTTCCTGGCCAAGACTGCTGATAAACGACGGTGCCACCGTGGCAGCCACGCGGACACCGCTCTTCAGCATCTCGCGCACCACGGGCAGCTCGGTATGCTCTATTTTGGCATGTTGTGGACACACCTTGGTGCAGTGTCCACACAGTATGCAATGCTCCTCAATAATCTGTGCGTGGTGGTCTTTGATGTTGATTGCCTTCACGGGGCATTCACGCAGGCAGCGATAGCAGTCTTTGCATTGAACAGTCTTGAATTCCAAATACTCGGACATGATTCTTTAGTTGTTGTGTTAGTTTTGTATTAGTTAAGAAATAGTTTGGGGTAAATCTCTTTGGCAAACAGGTCTTCCACATTGCCGGCGTTGACGCTGTGCAAAATGAAACCGTCCGCGGTTTCCTCCACCTGCGGGCCGCGCTCCGAAGGCTCTATACCTTCGCATCCCACGGTTACGCCCAAGGCGCAGTGACCGAGACAGAAGCTTGCTTGCAAATCGATGAGGTCCTCCACATCGTATTTTTTCAGCACCTCCTTGAAGGCTTCGATAACCTCGTATGACCCTTTTAGGTGGCAGGAACTGCCAACACATACTTTGATTGTCATAATAAATAATAATTATTGTATTGTTTTACTTTTTTTGTAAGTAGTGAGCTTTAACCCAAATCGGTCATTAGACCGACTTTTATATTCTTTCTCGCTTTTTAAGGTCTGTTTATGCCATATTAGCATTTCTTTCGGCATTTTGTCCACATCCCTGTCTCGACGTAGCCCGCTACGCCTTCGCCAGCGATGAGGCCAATCTGCTCGAAACAAATGCTAATCTGCCATAAACCCTAATGACCGATTTGGGTTTAAGTATTAAGTGCGGGCTGGAGTAGATACTGTGTCAGCCACTCACAGCTTAAAACTTAAAGCTCACAGTTTAATTGTTTCTATTACTTCTCTCTGGCTTCCTTGATGGCTGCCTGAGCAGCGGCCAAACGTGCCACAGGCACGCGGAAGGGCGAGCAGCTGACGTAGGTCATGCCGTTCTTGTAGAAGAACTCGGCTGCCGTCGGGTCGCCACCGTGCTCACCACACACACCGCACTTCAGTTCGGGGCGGGTAGCACGGCCACGCTCGATACCAATCTTCACCAACTCACCGACGCACTCGCGGTCGAAGTTGTTGAACGGGTCAGCGGGGATAATCTTCTCGTCGACATAGGTCTTCACAATAGCGTTGACGTCGTCGCGGCTGAAACCGAAGGTCATCTGCGTCAGGTCGTTGGTACCGAAGCTGAAGAACTCAGCCACCTCGGCAATCTGATTGGCCACCAATGCGGCACGCGGAATCTCGATCATGGTGCCGAACTTGTAGTTGAACTTGGTGCCATATTTGGCTTCCACCTCTTCCTTCACACGGTTGGCAAGGAGTTTCTGGTGCTTAAGCTCGGCGGCATTGATAGTCAGAGGAACCATGATTTCCAGGTGCGGGTCGAAGCCTTCGTTCATCAGCTCCACAGTAGCGCTGAAGAGGGCACGGAACTGCATCTCAGTAATTTCGGGGTAGATGATACCCAGACGAACACCACGCAGACCCATCATCGGGTTCACCTCGTGCATACCCTCAATGCGGGCGTGCAGCTTATCAAAGTCGATGCCGCGGGCTTTGGCCACTTCACGCTGCTTTTCCTCGGTCTGAGGAACAAACTCGTGCAGCGGGGGATCCATCAGGCGGAAGGTCAGGGGCTTGCCGTCCATCACCTTCAGCGTTCCCTTGGCGCTCTCACGCACGTAGGGCTCCAGCTCGGCCAGTGCAGCCTTACGGGCTTCCAGCGTGTCGGCCAAAATCATGTTGCGCAGCTTCTCCAGCGGCACTTCGCTGTTCTCGCCATAGAACATGTGCTCGATGCGGAACAGGCCAATACCCTCGGCGCCAAAGTCGATAGCCTTCTGTGCATCCTCGGGGTTGTCGGCGTTGGTACGGACACCCATCTTGCGGAACTTGTCCACAAGCTTCATAAACTGCTGGAACAGGGGGTTCTCGGTGGCGTTGATCATCTTCACCTCTTCGTCGTACACCCAACCCTTCGAACCGTTGAGGCTCAGCAGGTCGCCTTCGTGGAACACCTTACCGTTGATGGTCACAGTGCCGTGCTCTTCGACGTTGACTTTCTTCTTGCCATACTCGTCGGTGCTGACGGAGGTACGCTCCATCTCAATCTTCACGGCATCGCAACCCACGATGCAGCACTTACCCCAGCCGCGGGCCACAAGGGCAGCGTGCGAGGTCATACCGCCACGGGCAGTCAAAATACCGTCGGCGGCACGCATACCTTCAACATCCTCGGGATTGGTCTCCTCGCGGACGAGGATATTCTTAATACCGGCAGCCTGATATTCCTTAGCCTTCTCGCTAGTGAGAGCAATCACACCCACTGCACCGCCAGGACCTGCGGGCAGACCCTTGGCCAGCACCTCGTGCTTCTTCTCGTCGGCGGAATCCAGAATGGGGTGCAGCAGCTCGTCGAGCTGGGCGGGAGATATGCGCATCACCACCTCGCTCTCGTCAATCAAGCCTTCCTTCAGCATGTCCATGGCCATGGTGAGGGCGGCCACACCGGTGCGCTTACCCACGCGGCACTGCAGCATATACAGTTTGCCGTCCTGAATCGTAAACTCGATATCCAGCATATCGTGGTAGTTCTTCTCAAGGATTGAGCGGATTTCGCACAGCTCCTTATAGGTCTCGGGCATCAGCTCCTGCATCGAGTGCATGTGCTTGTTCTGCTCGTTCTTGGTGTCGTCGTTCAGGGGGTTGGGGGTACGGATACCGGCCACCACGTCTTCACCCTGGGCGTTAATAAGCCACTCGCCATAGAACTGGTTGTCGCCCGTGGCGGGGTTACGGGTAAAGGCAACGCCCGTAGCGCTGGTGTCGCCCATATTGCCGAACACCATTGCCTGCACGTTCACAGCAGTACCCCAATCGTCGGGAATACCCTCTATCTTACGGTAGCTCACAGCTTTCTTGCCGTTCCAGCTCTTAAACACGGCCTTGATACCGCCTTCCATCTGAGCCTTGGCATCGTCGGGGAATTCGGTGCCCAGCACCTCTTTCACCTTCAGTTTGAAATCCTCAGCCAGCTTCTTCAGGTCGTCGGCAGTCAGGTCGGTGTCGCTCTTATAGCCGTGTTCCTCCTTGTAGGCGTCCAACATATCGTCCAGCTGCTTGCGAATACCCTTGCCGTCGGCGGGCTCGATACCCTCGCTCTTCTCCATCACCACGTCGGCATACATCATAATCAGACGACGATAGGAGTCGTACACAAAGCGGGGGTTGTTAGTCTTCTTCAACATGCCGGGGATGGTCTTCGACGACAGACCGATGTTCAACACCGTGTCCATCATACCGGGCATCGAACTGCGGGCACCCGAACGGCAGCTCACCAGCAACGGGTTCTCCGCGTCGTCATATTTCATACCCATAATCTTCTCCACATTAGCAACACCCTTCCACACTTCGTCCATAAGTCCTTGTGGCAGCTGGCAGCCATTCTCATAATAGGCAGTGCAGCACTCAGTAGTAATCGTCAGACCTGCGGGAACAGGGAGACCCAGCAGGCACATCTCAGCCAAATTGGCACCTTTACCGCCGAGCAAGTTCTTCATGTCGGCCTTACCCTCGGCAGTCTTGCCACCGAACGTGTAAACAAATTTCGTCATCTTTAAAAAATATTAATTTATAATTATATACAATTTTCCTCGCTATCATTTGGAAATTGCAAAGATACGAATAAAAATCCATTCTGCCAAAAAAAGATTCTTCACCCCCACTATTTTAAGAAAAACTAATCTAAAAATATGGTTTCGAACATAGATTGTACTATTAAACAAGAATTAGAGAATTATAGAATTTAAAACATACGAATAATCAATACTTTAACTATTATATTTTTGGCTCTAGTGTAATAGTTTAATTTTAATATAAGACTGATTTTTCACAGCCTCGATGAGGCTGAATCTCAATAACACTGAGAGAAAGTCCAGTGGACTTTCGGGAAGAGCCAAAGTGCGGTGACAGAATATACTCACGCCTAGCGTCCCAAAAGGACGCGACATTGAGACTATTTGGTAAAATTCAGTCATATGTTATATTAGAGCGTTATTTTTTTCGTATTTTTAGATATCCCTGTCCGTTTCAGAATGCAAAGATAATGCGGAATAACGACATAACAAACTTTTTTCGCAAAAAAATGCCACTTACACCCTCTTTTTTCAAAAAGAGGCTCTCTTTGGTCACATGCGAAATTAGTTTTTTGGGGCAATTATCTCCCCGCCTGCGGCGGAAATCTAGAAATCTTGGA
>JAFWQP010000030.1 GCA_017509045.1 Bacteroidales bacterium | reverse complement strand
GAGGCCATCAAGCGTGAGGACGACCAAGACAAGCTGGCACAGCTGGGCAAGGAGATTGGCGAACTCTCCGAGCAGCGCAACCAGATGAAGGTACGTTGGCAGAACGAGAAGAACATCGTGGAAAGCATCCAAGCCGAGGTGAAAAACATAGAGAGCTACAAGTTCGAAGCCGAGCAGGCAGAGCGTGCGGGCGACTATGGCAAGGTGGCCGAGCTGCGCTACGGTCGTATCAAGGAGGCGGAGAAGCATGTGGCTGACCTCAAGGAGCAGCTGAAGCAGATGCAGGCGGACAACGCTATGATTAACGAGGAGGTTGACTCGGAGCAGATAGCCGAGGTGGTCTCCAAGTGGACAGGCATCCCCGTGACCCGTATGATGCAGAGCGAGCGTGAGCGTCTGCTGCACCTCGAGGAGGAACTGCACAAGCGTGTGGTGGGTCAGGATGAGGCTATCAGCACCATTGCCAACGCCATACGTCGTAGCCGTACAGGCCTGAGCGACGGCAAGCGGCCTATCGGCAGCTTCATCTTCCTAGGTACCACCGGCGTGGGTAAGACCGAATTGGCCAAGGCCTTGGCGGAGGTGCTGTTCGACGACGAGGATATGATGGTGCGTATCGATATGAGCGAGTATCAGGAACGCCACAGCGTGTCGCGACTGATAGGTGCGCCTCCGGGATATGTGGGCTACGACGAGAGCGGCCAGCTAACTGAGGCGGTGCGCAGAAAACCTTACAGCATCGTACTGTTCGACGAGATTGAGAAGGCACACCCCGACGTGTTCAACATCCTGCTGCAGGTGCTGGAGGATGGCCGACTGACCGACAACAAGGGCCGTACTGCCGACTTCAAAAACACGGTCATCATCATGACTTCGAACATGGGCAGCGACATCATCCGCGAGCGTCTGGAAGGCAGCAGCGTCATTTCGCAATATGAGCTGGACGAGACCAAGAAGGCGGTGATGGAAATGCTGAAGGAGAGAATACGTCCCGAATTTCTGAACCGTATCGACGAGATAATCATGTTCAGCCCGCTGTCGAAGAGCCAGATACGTGAGGTGGTGAAGATTCAGCTGGCACTAGTGTCGAAGATGCTGGAGAAGAACGACGTGCTTATCAGCGCCACCGACGAGGCTATAGACCACCTGGCGGAGATAGGCTACGACCCCGCCATGGGCGCACGACCGGTGAAACGTGTCATTCAGAAGGAGATTCTCAACGAGCTGTCGCGCGAGATACTCGAAGAGAAAATCAAGACCAACGACACCATCATCATCGACGTGATAGACGACCAGTTTGTCTTCTACAACCCAAAGAAATAAACTGAATAAGGGAGTTAAACTGGGAGTATAATTGGAAGTTAAATCAGGGAGTTAAAGTGGACAAACATTTGCAACAATACATTTGTCTATTTTAACTCCCATTTTAACTCCCACCTTAACTCCCCCTTTAACTCCCTTTCGATTATTTAAATCCCTTTTACCCCTCCCAATATTTCACCCCGTAATGCAATCAACAGGGCGGAAGCAATACTAATTGTAAAGCCGAAAAAAAAGAACTGACAATATGGTGTTAGTGTTTTGTTAAAAAAATATTCGCTATATGAAAAAAAATATGTATTTTTGCAACTTTGAAATCAATATAAAATGAAACGCAACATCCTTATCTTAACCGCTCTATGTTTGCTGAGTGGCAGTCTGTTGGCTCAAACGTTGGCCTTCGACGACATCGGCATGAAGTATGGCTATAAAAACAGCAACGGCATTTGGCAGATACCTCCACGCTACCAAGTGGCGTTCCCCTTCCAACACCAGGACCGCAAATTTGCGGTGGTGAAGTACGACGGACGCTGGGGTTGCATCGACGATGCTGGCAACATGATTGTCCGCAACATCTTCATCACACAGGAGGAAGCCCAAGAGGCCGGTGAGCATTGGTACAGTGCCGAAGAACCCGGCAAGTGGATCTACCCCGCCGAGAATCCTGCCGACCATAAGTGGGGCTTTGTGAACTACTACGGCAACTGGAAGTACGAACCCGCCTACGAGGGTGCAGGCAAGTATTTCGGCACCGACCCGATGAGTTTCGCTCCCGTGAAACTGGACGGGCGCTGGGGATGTATCGATGCCAAGGGCATTCTGATTATCAACAATATCTTTGTGTCGATGGAAGATGCCTACGAGGCAGGACACCAGTGGATAGTAGGTCGCCACTACGACACATGGCGCATCAGTGTGCCTAACCCGCAGAACGAGAACCAGTGGGGTATCGTAAACTACCTTGGCCGCTGGGTTGTGCAGCCGCAATATGCCATGGTACGCCAGTTTGCCAACGAGCATAACTATATCTACACCCAGGCACTGAAGAACGACCGCTGGGGCAACATCGACCGCAACGGCAACGTCATCAGCGAGTTTATCTTCAGCCATGAGGACGACTGCGTGTATGCCCTGTCGCAGATTGAACATGGCCGCGACATGGATGCCTGGCGCCTGCCCGAGATGCGTACCGACACCAACCTGTGGGGTTGGGTGAAGGCCGACGGCAGTTGGGCAATACAGCCTATCTACCTCGAAGTGTCGCACTTCACCAACGACACAGGCCTGTTTGCCACCGCCAAATGCGAGAACGGTTTGTGGGCGAGCATCCACGAGGATGGCCGCCTGCTGTCGAAACCTGTTTTCATCCTCTCCAGCGAGGCTCAGAAGGCCGGTCAGGAATGGGACGACAACGAGAAAGGTATCGAAGAGGCTGAACTAGGACACTGGCTCTACCCAATACAAGATCCGGGCACAGGACATTGGGGCTATGTCGACTTTGAGGGCGAGTGGGTTATCCTGCCCCGTTTGGAGGACGCCAAGCCCTTTATCAAGACATGGAACAACCGCGTTGCCCCCGCCAAGGAGGAAGGCCGCTGGGGCTGTATCGACCATACGGGCCAGTTTGTGGTGAAGCCTATCTACAACAACTCCGCCGATGCCTACGTGGCAGCACGCAACTGGGCTGGCAAACGCAAGTTCTAGATGGACTATATAATCAAGAACGGCATCGTTGTCAACGAAGGTTCCATGGCGACATGGGACCTTTTCGTGCATGAGAGTCGTTTGGTTGGTGACGAGAACATGTTGCGCAAGCCGCAAGTGTTCGATGCCAAGGGTTGCTACGTTCTGCCTGGCATCATCGACACCCATGTCCATTTTCGCGACCCCGGTTTCCCAGAGAAGGCCGACTTCGCCACCGAGAGTCGTGCCGCACTGGCGGGAGGTGTGACCTCTGTCATCGACATGCCCAACACCAATCCGCAGACCACTACACTAGAGGCTTTGGAGGAAAAAGAGGCTATCGCCGCCAAGAAAAGCGCGGTGAATTATGCCTTTATGCTGGGTGCCACCAACGACAATATCGACAACCTTCTCAGCATCCCCATCGACCGCTATGCCGCCATCAAGCTATTCCTTGGCAGCAGCACAGGCAACATGCTGGTGAGCAGCGAAACAGCATTGGAGAAACTGTTCAAAGAGAGCCGTAAACTGATTGTTGCCCACTGCGAAGAGGAATCTATCATTCAAGCCAACCTGCGCAACTACAAACTGGAATTTGCCGGCACTGAGCAGGAAACCGCCTCCTTGCACCCCAAGATTCGCAACACCGAAGCCTGCTTTGTGTCGACGTATAAAGCGGTAGAACGTGCCCGCAAGCACGGCACCCGCCTACACATTGCCCACATCAGCACAGCCACCGAGTTGTCGCTACTGAGCAACAAGGCTTTGAACGAAAAGAATATCACCGCCGAGGTGACGCCCAACCACCTTTGGTTCGACGACCGCGACTATGCCACGCTAGGCAACCAGATTAAGTGCAACCCCGCAATCAAGAGCAACGACGACCGCCTGGCACTGTGGAGCGGACTCATTGACGGCACCATCGACACCATCGCCACCGACCATGCACCCCACACGCTGGAGAGCAAGCAGCAGCGCTATTTCGACGCACCAGGCGGCATCCCCAGCATACAGCATAGCCTACAGATGATGCTGGAAGGTTTCTTCCACCCTTCAGCTGTAGAACGCGACGACCACGACGAGGTGATTCATGAGTGGCTGCCCTTAATTGTGGAGAAAATGTGTCACAATCCCGCTACCATCTTCGGCATCCAACAGCGGGGATTCATCCGCCCGGGTTACTATGCCGACCTAGTAATTGTAGAACAGGGCGAAACCTGTGTCACCCACGACAGCCTCTTGTACAAATGCGGTTGGAGTCCTCTCGAAGGTCAAAACTTCCACACCCGCATCCGACAGGTATTCCTCAACGGCATGCCTGCCAACCAGTCCACTGCAATGCAATTAAAAATTGAAAAATAAGAATTGATAAGTGACTAACACATTCACATATAAACCCATTAAAACATTCCTTTTGGTCATTAGTCTCTGCCTTGGGATTTGTTTGACAGGCTGCCAAAACGACTATCAGAAGCAACTCAAGTTGATGGTCGAAAGCCTCAACAACGAGTGTCCCATCCCGCTCGGAGCCATGGGCCACATGACCGAGGCAACCTACAACGGCACCACCGTCACCTTCCATTACTTGCTGACAGGCCTGTTCGACGCCACCACCTTTGAACAAAACCAAGAACAGTTCCACCAATACATGCTCGATAACTATCGTGGCAATAGCGACGAAAGTTTCCGCCAACTGCTCAACGCCATAGTCAATGCCAATGCCGACCTCGATGTTGTCTTCTCCGCCGAAGGAGCTAAGGATATCACACTCCATTTCACATGCGACGAGCTGTCCGACAACATGCCCTCCTACATCGGCGACCCCGAGACATACCTTCAATCTATCATACAATCCACACGCCTGCAACTGCCCCTCACCTACTCCGAAGGCATGGTGTGCACACGCATTGAGCTCGACAGCGCCTACTTCACCTACTATTTCGACTGCGACGAAACACTCTTCGACATCAACGAGATGCAATACAGCGCAGAGCAGAACCACGATGCCGTAAAAGACATGCTCACCGCCAGCAGCGACCCATCTTTTGTCAAGATGATGAACATGCTGAAAGCCACCCAGCGAGGCTTGCGCTACCTCTACACCGGCATTACCAGCGGAAAAGAAGCCATCGTCACCATTGAATCGGAAGAACTATAATTAAATAATCATATAGGTTCGCTTTGATTGTTGAAAAGTTAAAAACATCGCTTACCTTAAAAACAATAAAACCTTTAAAACCCTTTAAACTCAATTATCACCATGAAAAAGATTCTTTTCACTCTCCTCACCCTTATGCTCCTTGTCAGCAGTGTCAACGCCCAAAATCGCAAAC
This sequence comes from Bacteroidales bacterium, assembly GCA_017509045.1. Lineage (GTDB taxonomy): Bacteria > Bacteroidota > Bacteroidia > Bacteroidales > P3 > Colimorpha. The sequence continues at coordinate 13,955 of JAFWQP010000030.1, read as the reverse complement.
GTGTCATTGACCCCGACAACCTGCCCAAGCCCGCCGTCCAACTTATCCAGCAGCACTGGCCCTCATGCGCCATCGACTTCGCCTACATCAACGGCAAAGAGTACGAAGCCCTGCTCACCGACGGCACCATCATCCAGTTCGATTCCAAAGGCATCTGGAAAGAGATGAAATGTACCGACGGCTTGCCCGTCACCCTCGTGCCCGGCTACATCACCCGCTACATCGTAGGCCGTTTCCCCAAGCAGCTCATCATCGACTGTGAGAAACTAAAAGGCGGCTACGAAGTGACCCTTACCAACGGGCTAGAGATTCAGTTTGACTTCCGCGGAAACGTCACCCACGTTGACGATTAATCTCCATACAAGCCGAAAGAGCTCGCGGAAAGCCGCTTGACGGCCTTGCAAGTACTCAACCTCATCCAAGTTCGCTTGGATGAGGCTTTTGTTTTATACATCATTTGACGAAATCTTCAGCCTCGAAGAAACATTTTCGCACTTGTCGCATAGTGTAAAACCGTCCTTCCATACCAACAGCTTAGGGGTTCATTTTTTGAAACGCTTGTATAGCAAGAGTTCGGGGTCTTTCCCATTCTCGCCATACGTGCAGACAAGCAAAAAGGACGGGTCGGCTACAACTCCAAAACAACGGCCGTCCCCAGCACCCTCTATCTGATTGCCAAGATAGACACTCTTATCGTCTAAAAAGGGCACACAGCATCCGCTCGGAAGAGGATAAGCCAGATTGACGTAGGCACCGCTCAATAGATTCAAATCGGAAACATGAAGACCGGAAACACCCGATGCATTAATTTCAGCGATCAGGGATTTCTTCAACGAAGAGAAGGCCTCTAAACCTTCCGATTTAACCAACTCAGCGACAAAGCACCTACCGCCACAAGGATGCCCATCGCTATCCTTACAGCCAGGACACGCTCTACCCCTTTTGGCGCAATGCGCGCAACAGCCAGTACCGCAAAAAGTATTCATTTCCATAGTGATATAAATATAGATTTATTATTGTCTTTTGCCAAATAGTTCTTGACTTATATTTGACTTCATTGCAATTTCACCAAGATTTCTGAATTTCCACCTCAGGCGGGGTAGTATTATTCCCTGCTTCGCGAAATCGGAAAATCCTATTTTATAATATAAGGCCGCCCAAGCCAAGGGCGACCTTATACTTATTAGCTGTCTTGGATAATTATTTCTCCAGGCGGATACGTGCGTCAACAGCGGTAACGTAACGGGGGTTGCCGAGCAACGGGTTGAGGTCCATCTCTGCAATTTCGGGAGCGGCCTGCACCAGTGCGCTCACGCGAGCCACCTGTTCTGCATAAAGGTCGATATTCACGGGTTCCTGTCCGCGCACACCTTGCAGAATCTTGTAGCCGCGCAGCTTGGTCAGCATCTCCTTCGCCTCAGCGGCGGTGATGGGTGCCAATGCGCTCTGCACATCTTTCAGCACCTCGATGAAGATACCGCCCAGACCGAAGAATATCTGATGACCGAACTTCGGATCCTTGATGGCTCCGATATACACATCCGTGCCGTCCAGCATGGGGTACATCTCCACAGCGTAGGTCTCAGGGATGACGATAAGGCGGTTAAACTCCTTCTCCACCGTCTCGAGATCCTTCACGCCGAGGGTCACGCCGCCCACGTCACTCTTATGCAGCGGGCCGACGACCTTCATCACGAGAGGCACATCTTTGCTGCATCCCACCTCCTTAGCAAAGGCGAGAGCATCTTCCACCTTATTCACCTCCACACTCTTCTTGCGGCTGATGCCGGCAGCGTCAAGCAGCTCGTTGTAGTCGGCAATCTCCATATAGCCGCTCTTGCAGCGGTCAACAGTCTTGCGGATGCGCTCCACGTCGATAGCGGGCTGCTCCACATTCTCGGGCTGCGGCTTAGGCGTGTTGTACACCTTGCACAAGGCGTTACCCAGCACACACTCTTCGGGGAAGTTGATACGGCCACGGTCGATAAACTCCTGAATCTCTTCCTTCACATTGATAATGGAAGGCAGCACGGGGAAGATGGGTTTCTTGCAAGTCTTCATCTTCTCGTCGAGGAGCTTATACACCTCGCGATTCGAGAACAGTCCGGGGCTACCGAAGATAACCACCGAGAAATCGATGTCCTCGTAGTCGTTCTCCACAGCGTCGAGGATATAGCCCAACTGCTCGGCAGTGCCAGTGGCGAGGAAGTCGATGGGGTTACCTACCGACGAGCCGGCAAAGAGTTTCTCCAACAATGCGGGGCTGGCGGGATGGTCTTTCAGGCTAGGCACCTCCATGCCGCCGTTGCTCAACACGTCGGTCAGCATCACGGCAGGACCGCCCGCATGGGTCACCACAGCGCAACGATTGCCCTTCAATTCGGGATACATAAACACACCGCACACAGTAGTCAGTTCCTGACGGTTCTGACAACGCACAATGCCAGCCTTGCGGAACAAAGCATCCACCGCTGCGTCGTTGGTTGCCAAAGCACCCGTATGGCTCGAGGCGGCACGGCTGCCTGCTGCGCTACCACCACTCTTGATGGCGGCGATGTGGCAACCCTTGTTTATTAGGCTACGGCTATGCTTGAGCAGACGCTGCGGGTCGCCCACTTTCTCCATATATAGCATAATCACACGGCTCGACTTCTCGGGGTCGAAAGTCTCATCAAGGTGTTCTAGCACATCCTCAATACCCAGCTGTGCGCTGTTACCCACAGCCCACACGCTGTTGAAAGTCAAACCATTTGTGATACCGTACTCCTTGATAAACACGGCCGTAGCGCCCGAGCCGGTGATAAAGTCCACACCCTTGGGGTCAAGTGTCGGGATAGGAGTGTCGAAGCAACCGGCATAGTTAGTATTCAAGAAACCCGTGCAGTTAGGACCAATCAGCGAACCGCCCACAGCATTGATGCTGTCCACGATATGTTTCTCAATGGCGGCACCTTCGGCGTTCTCCTCCGAGAAACCGGCACTGATGATGATGAAGCCCTTAGTACCCTTCTGTTGGGTGAGCACGTCCACAGTCTGGGCGCAGAACTTAGCTGCAATGCAGAGGATTGCGCAGTCCACCTGCGGCAGGTCGTCCACCTTGGTGTAGCACTTAATGCCCTGCACCTCGGTCTCCTTGGGGTTGACGGTATACACCTGGCCCTTGAAATTGCTCTCCAGCAAATTCTTCAAAGCCTTACCGCCAGGTTTGTGAATATCGCTCGACGCACCGCAAACCACGATGCTTCTGGGATTTAAAAGTTCTTTACAAATCATGTTGAATGTGTTAATTTGTTGATATGTTGATGCGTTGATAAGTTGATAGTTCTAATGTGTATAACATATCAACTTATCAACAATCAACGAAAATTACTTATTCTCGGGCATAGCCTCCAATGCGGCAATCAGATAGTCGAAGAACTTCTTCGAACTCTCGATGTTGGCGCGCTCGTCGGGGCTGTGAGGACTCTGCAGCGTGGGGCCGAACGAAATCATCTCCATGTCGGGATATTTTCCGCCCAACAGGCCGCATTCCAATCCAGCGTGGATAGCCACCACAGCGGGTTCTTTCTTATACAGTTTCTTATAGGTAGCTTTCATGGTCTTCAGCAGGCCGCTCTCCATGTTGGGTTTCCAACCGGGATAGGCACCCGTCAGTTGGCACTTGCCACCAGCCAGTTCGGCGAGGCACACCAAACGCTCTGCCAAAGCCTCCTTGGCGCTGTCCACCGAGCTACGCAGCAAAGCCTTAATGGTAAAGTTCTTGCCGTTGGTGTTCATGATGGCGAGGTTCAGCGAAGTCTCCACCAAGCCTTCCATATCCTTGCTCATGCGGATAACACCGTTGGGGGCAATCATCACAGCGTTGATAATCTTCTGTGTGTCGGCCTCAGTCATCACCTTCGGGGTCATGCGGATGGGCTCCAGCTTCATGAAGAAATCGGGTTCCACTTTGCCCAGTTCTTTCTTCACCCAGCCAGCCACCTTCTCCAGCTCTGCCACGATGCAGTCCTTATGAGCCTTAGGCATGGCAAAAGTAAGGGTAGCGTCGCGCGGGATGGCGTTGCGCATGTTGCCGCCGTCGATGCTCATCAGACGGATACCGCACTCGGCAACCCAGCGGATATGGCGGAACATAATTTTATTGGCGTTGGCACGACCCGTGTTGATTTCCATACCACTATGGCCGCCCTTCAAGCCGCCGATGGTCAGGCGCATAGCGCAATACTTCTCAGGAGCCTTCTCGGTGGCGTAAGGAATGGTGATGGTGGCGTCGATACCGCCGGCGCAACCTACATACAGTTCGCCCTCGGTCTCGCTGTCGAGGTTCAGCAGATACTTACCCTTCAGCTCGCCCTTCTTCAGACCGAAAGCACCAGTCATGCCGGTTTCCTCGTCGGTGGTGAAAAGAGCCTCGATGGGGCCGTGCTTGATAGTCTTGCTCTCCAGCACAGCCATGGCAGCTGCCACACCCAAACCGTCGTCGGCACCCAACGTGGTGTCGCATGCGTACACCCAGCCGTCAACAATCTTAGTCTCGATAGGATCTTTCTGGAAGTCAAACACCTTGCCTGCACGAGCCTGCGGCACCATATCCATGTGTGCCTGCAGCACCACAGGGCAACGATTCTCCATGCCCTTGGTGGCAGGTTTCGACATAATCACATTGCCGACCTTATCAACGCGGCACTCGATATTACGTTCTTTTGCCCACTTCACTAGAAACTCGCGAACAACCTCTTCGTGTTTCGACGGACGGGGACAACGGGTGAGGTGATAGAAGTTACCCCACAACTCTTTTGGTTCTAAATCTTTAATATTCATATTATTATAGTATTAATTAATTTACAAAGACATCTGCGAAGATACGAATATTTTTTGAATTATATGTTAAACACCGAAAAAAAAGTGTAATTTTGCAGCATGAAATGCACTCTCTGTCCACACCATTGCACCGCCGACCGTGCTGAAACACTTGGTTTTTGTCGTGCCCAACGTGAGCCCGAAGCTGCCACCATTTGCATTCACAAAGGCGAGGAGCCTCCCCTCTGTGGCAACAAAGGCATCTGCAACGTATTCTTCTCTCACTGCAATCTGCAGTGCATCTACTGCCAAAACCACCAAATCAGCTCCGGCAGCCCTACCCCACGCTTTATCGGCGTCGATGCCATCGTGGACGAAATAGCCCGCCTGCTGCCACAGACAGAGAATATGGTCGGTTTTGTCACCCCGTCTCACTATGCCGACAGCCTGCCCTCCATCGTAGAAGGACTTCACGCCCGTGGGCTTTACCCCACCATCGTCTACAATACAGGAGGTTACGATAGTGTCGAAACCCTCCAAATGCTCGCACCCTACATCGACATCTATCTGCCCGACTACAAATACAGCCTCCCCGACCTCGCCCGCCGCTACAGCCACGCAGCCGACTACCCCGATGTCGCCCTCGCCGCCCTCCGCGAGATGTACAACCAAAAAGGTTCCTCCCTCCCCACCGACGAGGATGGACTTGCCTATCGCGGAATCATCGTACGCCACCTAGTACTGCCCGGCCAAGTTGAGAACAGTCTCGGTGTACTCGACACCCTTGCCGACATCTCGCTCAACCTCCACATCTCGCTCATGGCACAATACTATCCTCCCCTGCCCAACCTACCCGACCAACTTGGCCGCACCCTCACCCCCGACGAATACCAACAAGTAGTTGACCACCTCAACACCCTCGGACTATCACGTGGTTGGGTACAAGAGCTTGATGCCCAAGCCAACTACCGTCCCAATTTCACCCACCAACAAGCCTTTTAAACCACTTCAAACCATACCAACCATGAAAAAGAAATACGCCCCCAAACTACCCGACCCCGCATTCACATTCGACGACACCGCCATAGTCATGATGCGTACCCAAGACTATGCCTACCAAACAGCCATCCTGCTCAACGAAGCCTGCCGGCTGCAACTCTCGCGCATCAGAGACATCTATATCGGCGACACACCCCATCCCTGCTTCTTCTATCACGACGAACCCGCATGGCTCGTCTACATCCTCATCGCACGCCCCCAAAACACCATCCCCGACCCCGCCTTTGCCGAATACAGCCAAATGCTTCTCATACGAGGACGCGACTCGTGGAGCTTCCAGCAAAAGCTCTACGACGACATCCACAGCCGCCACTACGGCATCGCCATAGGCTCCGCCGCAGAACCCGACCCCACCGACCTGCTCGAGCACCTCTACTGGGAACGCTACAACCGTCTTGCTGAAGCCATTACCGACATCGACATCTTCGGGTTTGGCCGTCGCAACTCCCTCAGCACCCTACGCCTTGCCGACACCCAACCTACCCTGTTCCCCGTCGAGGCCAGCATCGCCAAAGCCTCTGAGAATCGTGCTATTGCCAGCTACCACAGAACGCTGCAGGACTTCCTAAACCAAACCTTCGAAGCCCTCCACACCCAACTATGCGACGAAGACGAAGCATACCTCTAACGAGACCTCCTCACCCTCATTATCACAATCTTTTGTCCCCAACAATATCTTTTGATGCTTCCTATACTTATCCTATCGTTATACCTTAGTTATACTTTAGTTATACCTTAGTTATTCTATATACAATAGAATAACTAAGGTATAACTAAAGTATAACTAAGGTGTAACGATAGGATAAGTGCTAAGGTGAAGAGGTGATTTATGAAGGTGGACGTGGGATGTTTGGGGCAGGCGACAGGAGGTGGAGGAAAATCTGCGACAGGCGTGAATGAGGGCGCCATTGCATGATTGACCAAGGGTTTTGCCATATATGTTTATAACTGATAATAAAGCTTGTGAAGAATAATTTGGATATAGAATCTTAATAAATAAAATATTTTTTGTATATTTGCAATTTTAAATTGTGACACAATGCCTACAAAAAATATCATCTCCAACACGGTAAAGCATCTGCCTACTATCACCAAAATCATGCTGATGCTGGCAACGGCGGCTATCATCCCGCTCTTGTTCCCCTCCGAGGGCAAGGGCTTGCACTACGATTATGCCGAAGGAGGCATCTGGCGCATGGGCGACTTGGTGGCCCCGCACGATTTTGCGGTGGCTCGTCCACAGGCTGAGGTGGACCAGGAAGTGGCCGAGGCTCGCGAGAACCTGCTGTTGTATTACCACTACGACAACACCGCCTACAACCGCACGCTGGAGAGGCTCAACTCGCTTTCGACCTCCTATCCCGACAGCCGCATCCGACAGATGCGCAACGCGATAGACAGCATTTACCGGACAGGGTATGTGGAGATGCCCAACGATGTGCCGGATTTCAAACGGCACGATATGATTATATTGGAGGGCAACGTGGGCTCGCAACACAGTGTGACCGAGTATGTGTCGCCCCTAGATGTGCGCGACAGCTTGCTGCGCGAAGGGGTGCTGGTGCCGAGCTTGGCATTCGACCGCAATAGGACCCAGCTGGAGCTGGATTCGCGTCTGTCGCAAATGGCGACTACCAACGGAATGGTGCGCCAAGGCGAACTGATAATTGCCAAAGGCGAACTGGTGACACCCGAGAAGGCACAGATTGTGCGCTCGCTGGAGCAGGACAACGATCGCCGCTATCAGCAGCATTACCACCCCGTGGGACGCTACGTGGGGCAGGCGGCACTATGCCTGTTTGCCATAGGGGCTCTCTTCCTATTTATGCGCAACACCCGACATCCCATATTGGAGGATACCCGCAAAGTGATGTTTATCATGGTGCTGATTGTCGTCATGTCGGCCTTGACGGCATTGGTGCTGTATGTGAATGCCGACTGGGTGCTAATAGTGCCGCTGTGTGTGGTGCCGATTATGATGAGGGTGTTTTTCGACATGCGGGTGGCTCTGTATGTGCATGTTGCCACGGTGATAATACTCGCCAACATGGTACCCAACCCGTTTGAGTTTATCTTCTACCAACTGATTGCGGGCATGATGACGATTGTGGCGGTGCGCAACTTTGAGGATAGGAGCAAGTTTTTCTTGGTGGCAGGGGTGATATTCCTTTCGTACGCGCTGATATACACTTTCGGTGTGCTGAGTCAGGAGAGTACGCTGGAAAGCATCACCGCCGACAGATACCTTATCTTCTTCCTCAACGCGCTGCTGTCGCTGCTGTCGTACCCGCTGATTTATCTGTTCGAACGGTTGTTTGGCCTGACGACTAACCTGACGCTGATGGAGCTGAGCAGCACCAACACGCCCGCCCTGCGCGAGCTGAGCCGCAACGCTCCGGGAACATTCCAGCACTCGATGCAGGTGGCGAACATCAGCGAGGACATGATGAACGAGATTGGCGGCAACGCCCTACTTGCCAAGGTGGGGGCGCTGTATCACGATATCGGCAAGCTGCAGGCTCCCCTTTATTTTACCGAGAACCAAAACAGCGAGTTTAACCCCCACGACGAGCTGGACAATGTGGAGAGCGCAGCGGTGATTATCAGCCATGTGCCCGACGGCATAGAGCTGGCGAAACAGTACCACCTGCCCACGGCGGTGCAGGACTTTATCCGCACGCACCACGGCACCACGGTGACAGGCTATTTTTATAGAAAACAGCTGATGGAACACCCCGACGAGCCATTGAACATCACCGACTTCCGCTACAAGGGCCCCATGCCTTTCTCGCGCGAGACGGCGGTGGTGATGATGGTGGACAGCGTGGAGGCGGCATGCAAGAGCCTCAAAAGCCACGACAAAGAATCAATCGACCGACTGGTGGACAATATCATTGACGACAAAATAAAGCAAAACCAGCTGCAGAACTGCGACCTCACCTTCGGCGATATCACAGCCATACGCAAAATACTCAAGTCGAAGATGATGAGTATCTACCATTCACGCATATCATACGCTGTTGCAACTGAGAAAAAATAGATTGAGACCTTCCTAAAAAAATTCTAAAGCCATGAAAAGATTGATTGCACTGACTCTATTGATGCTCTGCCTTGCGCCAATGCACGCACAGAGAGTCACCACCATGGGCACAGACTTCTGGCTAACAGCTGGCCCCAATTATTCAAATACAGATAACGACACCTACACCTTCGCGGCTAGTGGCAATCACAACTGTACCGTCACTATCTCCAACCCCAACACTGCCTGGTCATATACCATGAACGTGACTGCCAACCAGGTAACCTCCTACACCCTGCCTACCTCTTCCAACTCCCAAGTGTGGCAATCAGGCTCCTGCACCGTATTGAACACCGGCCTGCACATCACCGCCACCGATACCATACAGTTCTACTTCTTCAGCCATTCGGGCACACCCCAAGCATCCGATGCCTCCACCATATTTCCAACCGAGGCATTAGGCACTCAATATATTGTCCAAAGTTACCCCACAACCAGCGTTGTCAGCAGCAGTTACTCATACTTCTGCATTCTAGCCACCGAAGACAGTACCACAGTGAAGATACTGATGAACGGAAACACCAACACCTCCATTCACTCTGGCGACTCCGTAACCGTCCACCTCAATGCAGGACAGGTCTATCAGGTTCTCAGCCCCGAATGTAACGGCGACCTAAGCGGCACATATATCGAATCACTTTCCTGTCGTCCCATAGCCGTTTTCTCCGGCATCACCTTAGGTCGAGTCCCCTTATCAGGCCTGTCGAGCGACCACCTCTACCAGCAGTGTTTTCCCACCACAACTTGGTCTAATGACTGGATACTCATACCGTCGGTAAACCACAACATCGACTACGTCCGGATCACCTCCGCGGCTGACAACTGTCATATCTATATCAACGGCTCCACCTCGCCTACCACTACCATCAACACATCCCAAACATACGAATTCAGCATCACTTCCCCCACTAGAGTATCCACCTCCCAGCCTGCCTCAGTATTTCAATATCTCGACTCACGGCATTCAACAGCGCAAGGTGGAGACCACGGCGACGCATCATCGTTTGCTCCAAATCCTCTCAATATGACCTCGCGCTATGCCGCCTTCCCCACTTTTCCTGTAGAAAGCCGTTCACCCAGCGTCAGCCTTTACTATACCAACATATTAGTCCCTACCGCCGAAACCTCGCTACTACGTTATAACGGATCCACCATTAGCAACTCGTTTACCCAAGTAACTGGCACTAGCTACAGCTATGTTCGCATCCCCATTAACCGAACAGGACAGCATCTGCTCACCACCACAGGAAGCGGCTTCATTGCCCACACCTACGGGGTGGGCGAAAATTGGGACTCATACGCCTTCTCTCTTGGCGGCGAAGACAGCAACTCGACTCCGCTCACTGCCAATTTCGATACAGTGGACACTGTGGAAATCACCTATTGCGGCAACATCTTTCATTTCTTTCACTTCACCTTCAACACCTCGGTGGACACCCTTATCCCAACCGGATGCTCCTTTGTTCGGCTACGGCTGACACTTCTGTCTCCCACCATTATAAATTCCGACACCTCACTATGTGCCACCATCTTCAACTGGCGGGGACACACAATAAGCCATCCTGGCTTATTCAGCGACACAGTATACAACTCCGACGGATGCTACACCGTCTATAACCTCCATGTATATTTTGAAAGCGAAACCAGATTCCCGCCAGAAGACACATCCCTATGTGCCGACTCATTCTTCTGGCGCGACAAAACATTAAATCAGTCAGGAACCTATTACGACACCGTCCAGTCTACCGAAGGCTGCGACACCATCTATTCCCTCCGACTCAGACTCCACCCTTCATACCACATCTCCGTTGATACCTCTGCCTGCCAACCCTCACTCCAATGGGGCGACACCGCCCTCACCCAAACCGGCACACACACCCTCCACTACCGCACCCTTGCCGGATGCGACAGTTCCTACACCATCCACCTCACCATGCTGCCCACCTACGACACCACCTACGACACCTCAGCCTGCTATGGTGCTACCCTTACCATCGACGGCAACGACTACATAGTGCCCGCAACCGCCATCCTCCATTACACTGCTTCCAACGGATGCGACAGCAACATCCACATCCACCTACTCCCATTCCCTCATTACGACACCACATACAACATCTCCATTCCAGACACAGAGTCCTATGAATGGATTGACGGCAACACCTATACCTCCTCTACCAATACTTCTATCACCTTGACCGACCGCAACGGATGCGACAGCATCCTGCGACTAGCCCTTGAAGTAATAGTTACAGCCAGGTCACCCCTCATCTGGGTGCCGAACATATTTATACCCACCGCGTCCGAAAACAACCGTTTCCAAGTGTTCTCACAATATGTCGACAAAATGACGGTAACAATCTTCCATCGGTGGGGCGAAGAAGTATGCACCTTCGACGGCCTCACAGAGACCTGGGACGGTACCCGTAAAGGCATTCCCTGTCCAGAAGGAGCATACGTGTACCTTATCAAATACCACGCCACCGAAATCGATGACTACGCCATCAATCATCCCATCGTCGGAACCGTACTCCTAATACGGTGAAACAAATTGAAAATTAAAAATTGAAAGAATTCGTTAATTCGTAAATCTTTTGATGCGCCAAGGACTAACACATTCACACATTTACACATTCAATTCAACATATCAACGTATCAACGAACTTTAAACCCTAAACCATTTTAATCATATCAACTACCATGAAGAAAAACATCATCACCCACATCGGCATCATATTGGTGCTGTTGGCCATCTCGGCAATCTATTTTATGCCCATACTTCAAGGCAAGGCGCTGCCACAGGGCGACCTGCAGAAATACGAAGGTATGGCTAAAGCGCAGAAGGACTACCACGACGCCACTGGAGAATACACGACTTGGTGTCCCAGTATGTTCAGCGGCATGCCCGGCTACCAGATTACCAACAGCCCTCAGCACTCGATGTACACCCCTGTAAAGAATGTGCTGACTTTGCAGATATTTGGCCGTCAGAACGACATGGGTGTGCTGTTTCTATACTTGTTGGGCTTTTATATAGCCTTGGTGGCGCTGGGCGTGAGCCCTTGGCTGGCACTGTTGGGCGGACTGGCATTCGGGCTGGGCAGCTATAATATCATCATCATCGAGGCAGGCCATATCACCAAGGCATGGGCGATGGCAATGATGGCGCCGGTGCTGGCAGGCATGCTGCTATGCATGAAGGGAGCAGGCAGATTGAAAGAGGAACGTCAGCGCGGTATGGCGAACCTAGTGTGGGGCGGCATATTGTTCACCCTGGCACTGGGCACACAGATAGCCCTGAACCATATACAGATTACTTTCTATACCGCCATCGCGGGAGTGGCGATGGGAATTGCCTATCTGTGCCACTCGATAAAAGAGAGATATTTTGGCAAACTAATGCTAGGCGTGGGTGTGCTGCTGGTGGGCGTGGTGCTGGCGCTGGCGTGCAACACACGCCACCTGCTGGTGAACGAGGAGTATATGCAGTACACCATGCGCGGCGGCAGCGAAATCACCGTCACCCCGCAGGACCTGTATGGCGAGGATGTGCCGCGCAACAACAACTCGAACGAGAATGGCTTGGACATCAACTATGCCTTTGGCTGGAGCTACGGCATAGGCGAGACTTACACCCTGCTAGTGCCGGGAGCCAGAGGCGGCGGCAGCATCGAGCCCGTGGGCAAGAGCAGCGCTTCGTACAACAATTTCCACCAAGAGAAGATGCCCCTCTACTGGGGCGACCAGCCGTTTACGAGCGGCCCTGTCTATTTCGGAGCCATCGTGGTGTTTCTATTCCTCTTTGGTATGCTGACCGTGAAGGGACCCGAGCGGTGGTGGATACTGGCGGCGACGGTGGTGGCCATCCTCCTGTCGTGGGGTAAGAACCTGATGGGCTTCAACGGCTGGATATTCGACCACCTGCCGCTATACAACAAGTTCCGCACCCCGTCGATGAGCTTGGTGCTTGCCAACGTGCTGGCGGTGCTGCTGGCGGTGCTGGGGCTGCGCGAGCTGTTTAGCGGTCGGCTGGAACCAAAAAAGGCGTTGCGTTCACTCTACATATCGGCGGGAGCGACGGTGGGCGTGGTGCTGCTAGGTCTGTTGATGAGCGGCGGTCTGTCGTATAGCGGCAGTGCCGACAACGAGATGGCAGCCCAATATGGCAACCAATGGCAATCGATACAGAATATCTTCATTCAGGACCGCAAGGCACTGTTTGTGTCCGACTCGTGGCGCAGCATACTCTTTGTGGTGCTGGCCGCAGCCACGATGTGGGTATATCTGCGCTTTGCGAAAGACAAGAAAGAGATGCGCCCTGCTGCCACGCTGGTGCCGACGGCGGTGCTGGCACTGCTCATCGTCATCGACTTGCAGGGTGTTGACAGCCGCTATCTGAACAGCGACAACTATGTCCGCAATCCCCGCCAGCTGGCGTTGCAACCCGCACAATATGATATGGACATCGACGCCATTGCAGCACAGACGGGCGACCAAGACTATCGTGTGCTCAATCTGGCAGTAAATACCTTCAACGATTCGAAGCCCTCGGCATTCCACAACCAGGTGGGCGGCTACAGCGCTGCCAAACTGCGTCGCTATCAAGACATCATCGACTTCTACATCGGCTACCGCATCAACCCCAAGGTGTTGGCAATGCTCAACACACGCTACATAGTAATGCGCGACGGCAAGGTGCAGCGCAACCCCGACGCGCTGGGCAACTGCTGGTTTGTGAGCGACATCAAGTTGGTTGACGATGCCAACGCAGAGATATTGGCATTGAACGAATTCGACCCTGCCACCACCGCCGTGGTGAACAAGAACGAATTCGACAATTCTCAATTCTTGAAGGCCTCCACTGGGGTAAGCCCCTACGACAGCACCGCCACCATTGAGATGGAACACAAGCGTCCCGCCGACCTCAACATTCTGACCTATCACAGCCATAGCGGCACACCCATGTTGGCAGTCTTTAGTGAGATATATTACGCACCCGACTGGAAGGCGTATATCG
>JAFWQP010000029.1 GCA_017509045.1 Bacteroidales bacterium | reverse complement strand
GCATACGCGTACATTCTTGTTCTCGAATCCCGAGGGCATGATACATGAAGCTGATATCCATATCGTATGTTTTTTTCTTTACACAATACGTTTTATCAGCTTCTTTTATTGTGTATCACCTACGCATTTGTCGGAAGAACCCGAAATGTTACCTCTTTTCAGCCTCAGGTAACATTTTTAGATGATACACGAGTTTGATATCCAAACACTTGCATCTAAAATGTTACTTTGTTACCTTGTTACCTCGTCCTTTTTGCAACAACACAAAAGGGCGGAAAGAATTGTAAAAGTGCGGAAAATCAATCGTATATCAAACCAGACCCCAAAACAATTCGTGAAAAGTGGCACATGATGACAATGACAATAACAATAACAATAGGGATGAGACCACTGTTCCCTCTTATTTTACACTCCATTTTACAAATTGCAATGTAACATAATGACCAACAGTCATATACGTTCAAGTGTTAACTGTTAAATGTAAAATGCAATGAATTTTGATTTTTTGAGAGTATAATATGGTATTATTAATATATATAATTAATAATTAATAGTTTATATAATAAACTGCCTAAATGGTGCAAAAAACAATATGCATTTAACATTTAACACTTAACACTTTTCGCAGGGCTCTATACCCATTTTTGTCTCAAAAAACCGAAATACGAATCCTATTTCACAACTCTGAACATATAGGCAGATACTGCCCTCCGATACCCAATCTTCCGACTATCTATTCGGACAGATAGCTCACCTGCGCATTTCTCGGAAGAGCCATATAAGAAAGGGTAATAACTTGAAAGGTTTATTCTAAGTTGTTTGGTAGATCACTAGTGACGCTGGTGTCTTTATGGGTGATGCGGGAGGAGCGTTTGGTGGGGAAAGGCTCAGCAAGGGCGGGGAAGTATTGCTCTAGGTGGAGGTCGATGCGCTGGTCGAAACTGAGTCGGGAGGTGGTGTCGGCGGCAAGGCTGTCGCGCACGGACTGTATCTCATCGGGGTCGTAGCAGAGTTCGAGCAAGGCACGGTTGATAAAGCCGTTGCCGCAGTTGTAGAGCTGCACAGTGCAGTAGGAGAGCATCACATAGTCGGAACAAAGCAGTTCGTCCACTAGGTCGATATCGGCCACAGTCTCGTAGGCGGGGTCGTAGTAGATGGAACTGAAGTAGTACCAATAGCGGAAATGGGAAAAGAGGTCGTGTATTGAATAGTTGGATAGTATGTTCCAAAAAAAGGAGTCGCCGATGACCACCAACGAGGGGTTGCGCTCGGGGGCAGGGTCGCCCAACGAGATGTCGACATACTGGTTGCACTCGGTGGCGATGGGTTTCATCTTGTTAAGCAGCCCGTCGAGGTCGGCATCGGGGTCGCGAGTGGGTGCATAGTAGGGGTTGCCTATCACAACGGGACGGATGGGAGGTCCGAAAGTTTGCATATAGCGCATAATGGTGTCGAAGGCATAGGTGCTGGCAATGTTGCTCCAGTGTGTGCCAGTCTTGGTGAAAAGGAGGTAGGGCGTGTGACCGTTGAGGCTGTCGAAGCAGTGGCAGATGTCCACACAGCGAAAGTCGTAATGCGAGTTACGGTAATAGTCGTAGGCGCGGTGGTGACCCCGCAGGCGGTCGTGACGTGCCTTAGCGCCACGGTCGGGCAGATATTGGGGATAGATGCGCTCCTTGCCAGGCAGGATGGCAAGGAAAAGATGTACACCTTGCTCTTCGAGGATGGCTTGCAGTTTGGCAAGTCGGCTCATGCGGTTGAGAAACACTTGGCCTTTAGCATGGTCGGGAATGCCCAGACTGTCGGGATAGAAATGATGGTAGCAGCCAGTATAGTATTCATCGACAAACCAAGGTTCGAAGAGGTAGTTGTCCTTCCCTACCACAACGGAGTTGGGGTTGGTGGAACGGTGGTAGAGAGACCAAAGATACTGGTTGTAGCGACGTATAGCGGGCTCGCGAAAGCCTTGATGGTCCTTGACATAGCCCTCCATCCTACGCTGCCATTTGCCGCTCACAAAGTCGTCGAAGGTGAAATGGGGTTTCTCTGCACTGATGTAGACACCCTTTAGCGGCTCGAACTCGAAATACTGCGTAGCCCCCTGCAGGACGATGAGCAGGATGAGAGTCATGGTGACAAGGCAGAGTGTCTTGGGAATATGGCGCATAGGGTCAGAATCGGAAATAAATAAACGGACTGAAATCGGTGGCAGTTAATGCTGTGAGACAGAAGAGGAACAGCATGCAGGCAACCAGCCACACCGCAATGTGTTGGAGGTTGCCATAGTCGGTATAAAACACCCACCGCTCAAGCTTTTTGCCAAACGGGAAGAGGGTGAGAAAGGCAAAGGCGAGAGCCAGCAGCAGGGTGACATAGTATTGCGGGTGCTCGGCAAAGGCAAAGCCTGCAAAGTCGAACGAGAAGAGCCGTGTGATAAAAAGCCAGCAGGTAGGCAGGTCTTCGATGCGGAATATTGCCCAGCCCACCAGCAGCACGACGAAGGTGGGCAGAATGCGCCACGGCTTGTGCTGTTTGTCAATACCTAACAGACGTTCCAGCACAAGAAAGCAGCCGTGGTAGGCGCCCCATATCACGAAGTTCCAACTAGCCCCGTGCCACAAGCCGCTGAGCAGAAACACCAGCCATAGGTTCAGATAGGTGCGTCCCCTACCCTTGCGGTTGCCACCCAGAGGGATGTAGAGGTAGTTGCGCATGAAGGCTCCGAGGGTGATGTGCCATCGGCGCCAAAACTCGCTGATGCTGGCAGAGGTATAGGGATTGTTGAAATTCTCGGGGAATTTGAATCCCATGATGCGACCCAGGCCGATGGCCATATCGCTGTAGCCCGAGAAGTCGAAATAGAGCTGCATGGTGTAGGCGATGATGGTAATCCATGCTGTGCCCATGTCCATGGTGGCGATGTTGCCGCCGAGAGCCACATCCACCGTTCGCCCTATCACGTCGGCAATCAACACCTTCTTGCCCAATCCTACCACAAAGCGGTAGAACCCCTGCAGGCACTCTTCCCATCGAAGACGACGCTGGGCGGTAATCTGGTCGGCAATGTCGGTGTAGCGCACTATGGGGCCGGCGATGAGTTGGGGGAACATGATGATATAGACCACATAGTCGGTCAGCCGCTCCATCGGTTTGTTAATGCCGCGATAGACATCCACCACATACGTCACCGACTGGAACGAGAAAAAGCTGATGCCTATGGGCAATAGGACTTTGGTCCACGCCATTGTTCCCAAGCCAAACGCCTCCAGAAGGGCATTGACATTCTCGACAAAGAAGTTAGCATACTTAAAGTAGGCCAGCAACCCCAAACAGATAGTGATGGCAAGAGCACACCAAAGTCTTTTAGCCGACTGACGCTCCGCACGATGCATCTGCCGCACGATATAGAAATTCGCCACTGTAGAGGCGAGCAGTATCAGGATAAAGTCGGGCGCACCCCAAGCATAGAAGACGATAGAAGCCAACAACAAAACGATATTCCTTCCCCTTGCCGGCACTAGGAAATAAACCAGCAGAAACGTTGGCAGGAAATAGAATAGGAATATGTGCGAACTAAATACCAAACAATGAGTATTGAGAGTTATAATCATAACGCAATAGCAAACAAAAAATTGTACCCCGCGCAAAATATTGCTCGGTATAGCCCACTTCACACAACAAAAAAACCAAATCTGCGTTATTATAATATATGAACCAATCCAATAATTCATACTATTCATCTATGAAAAACATTGTTTTATTCGGTGCCCCTGGCGCAGGAAAAGGCACCCAAGCCTCCTTACTGGCAGAGAAATACGACCTCATACACCTTTCCACAGGCGAAATGTTGCGCAAAGAGGTGGCGCAAGACACCCCGTTGGGGCGTCGCGTCAAGGACATCATGCTCCGAGGCGACCTTGTGGGCGACGACATCGTGGTGAACCTCATAGCCAAAGCCATCGACACCGGACGCGGCACCACTATGGACGAGTGGGACGAGCTACGCCTGCGCCGCGCCTGTGGCTTGGCCGACAACGAGCCCCTGCCCGAGAAGCCCCAACCTTCGATTATCTACGATGGATTCCCCCGCACGGTGCAGCAGTGCCAAATGCTGGAGTTTATCTTCCGTCAGAAAGAGCGCAAACTAGATGCAGTCATCTCTATCGACGTGCCGCAAGAAGAACTGGTGCGCCGCATCCACGAGCGTGCCCTCGTCAGCAACCGCAGCGACGATACCGAAGAGGTAATCCGCCACAGACTAGAAGAATACGAGGACAAAACCCGCCCTGTGCTTGACTACTACAAAGTGTCGGGTCGTCTCATCAGCATCGACGGCAGCGGCGAAATTTCCGAAACCAACGGCCGCCTCTGCAAAGTAATGGACGCCCTGTTGGAGAGAAATTGAGAATTGAGGTAAGGCATATAGGCATGTCCTACTTTTGTAATTGTAATCATGTCCCAATTGGTGCCACTTTTTGAAAAAGAAAAAGTGGCACCCTTATTTTGCTTTTGGGTGTATCGATTCCAGTGTGCCTTCGCTTTGCCTTCGCTCTTACAGCAAACTTTTAGCGAACCCAGAGCCTCATTATGGAGGATTATCAGAAAAGCTTGTGTAACAAAATAAGAAAAGGGAGGTAAAGGTCGGCAGTCATGGCGATGCCACACTGCTTCTCCCTTTATCTCCCTCCGCTTATCTTCTTCCTACTAGAGCAAGTCGGCGACGGCTTGGCTGAGTGCTGCCATATCGGCGGTGGGCTCAAAACGGGCTACCACGTTGCCCTGACGGTCGATGAGAAACTTTGTGAAGTTCCACTTGATGTCGGGATTTTGGTCGTAGAGGCTGTCCTGCGCACGGAAGGCGGCATCAAGATAGGCTCCGCGGGGGTCGTTGAGGTCGAAGCCACCGAAACTGGCTTTGCTCTTGAGCCATGCATAAAGAGGTGCGGCATTCTCACCATTGACATCGATCTTGTCCATCTGCGGGAAGGTGATGCCGTAGTTGCCGGTGCAGAAAGTGTGGATTTCCTCAAAGGAGCCTGGAGCCTGCTCGCCAAACTGGTTGCAGGGGAAGTCGAGGATTTCCAACCCACGGTCGTGGAAATTGGTGTAGAGCGTCTGCAGCTCCTCATACTGCGGTGTGAAGCCACACTGGGTGGCGGTGTTGACAACCAGCAACACCTGACCGGCATAATCTGCCAACGACACAGTGTCGCCCATGCCATCGACGACGCAGAATTGATAAATGTTGTCGGCCACTGGCTCTTCGGCAGTGTCGACAGCTTTCTGTTGGCATGCGCCCAAGGTCAGCAGGGCGGCCAACGCGATTGAAAAAATAGGGATGTGTTTCATTATTGTTTAGTGTTTAGTGTTTACGTTATAATGCTTGATGCGCGGCAGCTGGTTTTAAATTATATTTAAAGGCTTTGAATCATGTATATTTAAAGGCTTTGAATCATGCTGCCCAGATTGGTGGTGATAAGCTTGATGCCGATGGCGAGGAGGATGACACCGAAGAATTTGCGCAAGATGGTGATGACGGTGCCACCAAGGAGGCGTTCCAATCTATCGATATAGCGAAGCACTAGATAGTCAATGACAATATTGAGCAATAAGGCAATAAGGATATTGATGTCGGCATACTCTGCCCGCAGCGAGATGATGGTGGTGAGGGCACCGGGGCCAGCAATTAGGGGGAAGGCTATGGGCACTACCGTCGAGCCTGCCCCACCCGCCTCGGTCTTGAATATCTCCACACCTAATATCATCTCGAACGCCATAATAAACAGCACGATGGAGCCTGCAACAGCGAAAGAGTGAATATCCACACCAAAGAGACGCAACGCAGCGTCGCCTAAGTAGAAGAAGGCTATGAACAGCCCCAACGAGAGCAGGGCGGCGTAGAGAGGGTGAAACTTATTGCCGCTATGCTTCAGCGACAGGAAAATAGGAATGGAGCCCGTGATGTCGATGATGGCAAAGAGCACTAGGAAGGCTCCGATGATTTCTTTTATGGCAAACATTTTTGAAAGTTGAAAGTTGAAAATTGAAAAAGGGCTTCGCCCACCTTTTTAGTTTTTAGTTTTTACTTTTTAGTTTAAAAATCATACTTCTCACTTCAAAAGTAGAGTCCTATGGTGAAGGCAAAGGTTTGTTTGAGCGGCGCTGGCACGATGGAGCCGGCAGCAGGTGTGAACAGCTCGTTCAGCTGGTAATAGTTGGTAAAGGCGTAGGAGAGGTTGGCCATGCGCAACTCGATGCTCCACACTATGCCGTATTGATGCTGTGAGGGATATTGCTGCAAAACCTGACCATTGCCATCCTTAAGGAAAGCTCTAAAACAAGAGCTGTAGTAACCGCCAACACCGAGATTAAAGCTGGCAAGAGAGTTGCCAAACAGGGCACGCAACTGCACCGGCACCAACACAGCATGCTGTTGGTAGGAATCGCCCAAACCAAAAAGATAAGCATCGTTGGGATAGTATGCCTGTGCCAACTCGTATAGGACATCGGCTTGTGCACCAAAGTGCTTACCGAAATTCCACTGGGTGCTGACTCCTCCTGTGAAGCCTGTCCGCGACAGTGGCTGCAACGTTGAGCCTGGGAGATATGCCTGAGTAGAATTGATGCCAATCGCAGGGGATACCTCAAAGAGCTTGCGGGCATCGCGATGCTTGGCGGCTACCTTGCCCGTCGACACCATAGGCTGCTTGTCCGAAGCCATGCAGATGGTGAGGGCGGTAAGCATGTCGGTTACTTGCGACAAGCCGGGGTAGTCTATCAGCTCTGGGTCGTCGCCGGGCTTGTGGTAGGGCGACTTCAATCCCGTGGTGACAGCCAACGTGGGAACACCCTTGCTTGCAAAAGGCTCGGTGTCGGTGGCGGTGAAGGGCGATGACTCGAAACGCCTAGTGGACACGGGAATGCCCGTCTGCGCGGCCACTTCTTTTATCATGTCGGCACAATCCTTCAGTGTGCCCGTCCCAGTGAAACTGAGATGCTTGCCCTGCTTGAGCCAGCCAACCATGTCGATGCTCATCATCATCTTTACCTTGCCTATCTGCCCCAGCCTCGCCATCTCTTTGGAAAGAGCCTTCGACCCGTAGAGTCCAATCTCTTCGGCATCAAAGGCACAGATGATGACGCTACGCTTCAGCTCACCACGGCGGGCTAGCAATTGTCGCGCCATCTCGGTGACAGCCGCCGTGCCAGAGGCATTGTCGTCGGCACCATTATACACCT
Organism: Bacteroidales bacterium; assembly: GCA_017509045.1. Classification (GTDB taxonomy): domain Bacteria; phylum Bacteroidota; class Bacteroidia; order Bacteroidales; family P3; genus Colimorpha. Next base: position 15,471 of record JAFWQP010000029.1, on the reverse strand, counting down.
CGCCATTCCTCACACCTAGGTGGTCGTAATGTCCGCCTATGACGATAAACTCATTCTTCAGCGCGGGGTCGCTGCCCTCTATAACGCCCACCAAGTTGCAATACACAGTCCTATCATGTTCAGCATAATAATCCGCCGAATCGGGATTAATCGGCATAGCACCCCCACGGAGGGATGCCGCCTGCATAATGAAGTAGTGCCGATAGGTGCTACCAAAGGGCTGCAGTCCCATCTGGCGGTACTCGTTCTCGATATACGCAGCCGCTTTGCGGCTGTCGTCCGTGCCTGCCTTACGACCCTGCAACGAGTCGGATGCTAAATAATAAAGATGTCTTTCAAGACGTTGCTGTTGGGTCTGTGCCAACAGGCTGCCCCCTACCCAAAGGAGCGAAAAGACTAAAACAACTATTTTGCGATGCATACGATTTATATTTTGTTTTTCGTAACGTATAATAACGCTTTTTATTGTGGCAGGCAATATTTTTAAGAGTACGACGTTTCTCTATATATGAACAATACCCTTATGTATATCCACGGCTACGGCTCCACGGGCAACGCCACCAAGGCGCAGCTGATGCACAACATGTTTCCCGATGCCCGACTCGTCGCCCCCACTTTTGACTACGACCACCTTCCGCCGCAAGAGGTTTACCGGCAGCTGCAAGAGATAATAGCCAACGAGAAGCCCCGTCTCATTCTCGGCAGCAGCACGGGCGGCTACTATGCCCTTTGTTGCACCCTTTTCTACGACGGCACAGTATGGTGTGTGAACCCTGTGCGAGACATCGTTGCCACTATCGAGCGGCATTTGGCGCACGAAGGCGACAACATCGCACAACAACTGTCCAATTATAAAGAGTTTGACCGCCAAGTGTTCCATCAGCTGAAACCGCGCAAAGGACAGCTGCATTTCGCCCTCAGCACCGACGACGAGCTGCTGGGCGACCACCACCCCCTGCTAGAGATGTTTCCCAACTATGGCAGCGTGGTGTGGAAAGACCATTGCAGCCACCGTTTCTTCCGCTTCGACGAGCTGAGAGACATGTTGATATGTTGACACTTTGGCATAAAGGGCGGCAAACAATGTTTTTGAAGTAAGAACTATGAACTATGAAGTTGGGCGGCAGCCAAATTTTATAAACTAAAAAGTAAAAACTAAAAACTAAGAAGGTAGGCGAAGCCAACTTTCAATTTTCAATTTTCAATTATCACTTTTCATGTATCACAATCTCATTATTGCAGTAGCCATTCCCTGCTATAAGGTAGCGCAGCACCTGCAAAAGGTGGTAGCCGGAATACCCGATTTCGTCGACCACATACTGTTGGTGGACGACTGTTCGCCCGATAACACGCCCACTATGGTCGAATCCCTCGCCAGCTCCCACCCGCGCATCACACCTCTTCACCACGATATGAATTGCGGAGTGGGAGGTGCCATGAAGACAGCCTTTCGCAAAGCGATGGAGATAGGTGTCGACGTGGTGGTGAAACTCGACGGCGACGGCCAGATGGACCCCACCTATATTGCCCCGCTTGTTGAAGCATTGACTGACGCCGATTTCGCCAAAGGCAATCGCCTTTTCGACCGCCAAATGCTGCAACGCATGCCTGCCGCCCGCCGCATGGGCAATATGGGCATCGGTTTTATGGTGAAGACCGCCTCGGGCTACTGGAACATCAGCGACCCTGTCAACGGATTCTTCGCCATCCGAACCTCTACCTTGTGTCAGATGGACTTTGCCCGCATTGCCGACCGATTCTTCTTCGAAAGCTCCATGCTGATAGAGATGCACTACACGGGTGCCCGCATCCACGAAGTATCGATGCCCGCCATCTATGGCAACGAAAAGTCTAACCTCAGCATCGGGAAGACCCTCATCTCTTTCCCGCCCAAGTTGATAGCGGCTTGGCTGCGGCGATTGCACCTCAGCTACTTTGTTTTCGATTTTAATATTTGCTCGCTATACCTGCTTGTAGGGCTCCCTAGTTTCCTTTTCGGTCTGATATTTGGCATCTGCCAATGGGTACACTACGCCAGCCTCGACCTACCAGCACCCACCGGCACCATCATGGTGGCCGTACTGCCTTTCATATTAGGCTTTCAGATGCTGTTGGCGGCAGCACAATACGACATTTCCTCCCCCAACCCCTTTTGAAGTAAGAAGTAAGAACTATGAACTAAGAAGTTGGGCGCGAGCCAAATTTTAATTTTTAATTCTTGATTTTTAATTTTCAAAAAACCTCTTTAACGGTCTGTTTCTGCCCATTGAACACAATAGTGTCGCCAACCTCGCACCCTTTCAGGGCAATATAGATAGGAGTCTGGGCACTAAGCGCATACCACACTTCGTCGCCCACCATAAACTTTCCTGCTCCGATAGAGAGGAAAAACTTTTGCTTGTCGGTAACAACACACGCACCGTATTCCACCGTGTCGAAAGGCTGCATCTTGAGCAAGTCCTGCAAATAGCGCACACCCGTTTGAGCATTGCTGTATTGGCGAGCATACATATCGCGGCTGCGCATCATCTTCGTGCGGTAGCTGTCGTAACGGTCTACGTTGGCACCGTAGTCGTTGCTCTGCTGCTGAGCCGAGTCCATCTCTTGTTTTGCCACAGCGGCAATCTGTTCCTGCCGGGCAATGCAAGCTTCGATCACTTGAGTCCTACGTTTATCCCGATTCATAAAGAATTAAGAATTATGAACTAAGAAGTTGATTTTTAAACTAAAAAGTAAAAACTAAAAACTAAAATACGTTTCATAAATACGTTAATTCGTTAATTTGTTAATCATTGATGCGCCAAGGACTAACACATTCACACATTCACACGTTAACACATTCCATTTTTAATTTTCAATTTAACAATCTTTTCCCAATCCACCATAGCAGCGGCAGCCATCAGCACCGCAGCTACAGCCACCACCAACGCCCGGTAATTATACCAAGCATGATGCATCGCAGGATGGGCCATCACCACATAGTAGCCAAAGGGAATCAACGCCAACAGCAGATATCTCACAGCCTCCTTCCAACCCTCAGCACGGGGCTTCCATACCGCCATCGCCAGCAATGCCAGCAATGCCACCACCACCCATTTCCAATGCAGCATTTCCAAATTGGTAGAGATAGCTTGGCCTATATACGAATTACCACCTTCCGACCAATACACGCTCTGACCGTAGGCGTCGGCAAAGACATTCTCGCCAGTCACCAGCGTGGCTATCCCCCACTTGGCCATCCAAGTGAGAATATAGCCTGCTAGCCACCACAGTCCTAGCTGCACCAAATGCCACAGTCCTCTCCCCCAATCCTCATCGCGATGCATTGCCACCCACACCACCAACGGCAGCCCCAGCGTGATGGTAGGCACAGTGATAAGGTCGAAAAAAACCGTCAACGAACCCACCGTCAGCATCGCCAGCCCACCGTCATGCGCAGGGTGGTAGGTCATCCATACTATTGCCCCCGTGGCCAACATCAACACTGGCACAAACTGCAACGAAAACTGCATCACAAACACATTCACGCTCATCAACGCGAAAGCAATTATCGCCATCCGCACCCATCCCAACGTGCGCCACAGCCTTATCATACACCACAGCAGCAACAACGATGAGCATAGATACAGCAAGTATCGGATGCCCGAATAGGAAGTGACTACCAGCAGCAGCCGCGCCACGTATGTGGTGCCGTGCCAATAGCGGGCATAATGGGATGTCCACCCACCATCGGTCCCCTCTAGCAGATGACGCAGGCTTTGGCTCTGCACCATGCCCTCATCGTGTCGCGGCAGCAGCAGCATGCCTTTCAGCCCTTCACTACGTAGACACAACGCCTGATTCAATATCAAGGCATCGGTGTAATTGTCCATCATATAGGGGTCCATGCCGCCGTAGCGATCGTGAACAATAGCCTTGGGATAATCCTCACCCATATCGCCAAAGGCGACAGTCTGCTCCACATGGCGACGCACCGAAGCATCAGGCATCAACCACGCCGCCACTCCCAGCAGCAGATAGCCTGCCACCAGCAGTAACAACAAGGCAGCAGCCTTGAAGAAAGTGAAAATTGAAAATTGAAACTTGAAAAATGAGCGCACCTTTTAAAAATTGAAAAGTGAAAAATGAAAATTGAAACCACCCGACTGCGACAGCCAAAATTTCAATTTTCAATTTTCACCTTTTTCCTTTCAAATCTATCTAGTTCTTCCGGGATAGACCTTCAGAGCCTCCTCGAGGCACTTCATAGCCTTTTTGAGATCCTCGATGCAGATGCAATAGGTGATACGAGCCTGATGGCGGCCACGTTCTGGATTCTCATAGAAACCCGTGGCGGGAGCCAGCATCACCGTAGCGCCCTCGTAGGAGAAGTCGGTAAGCAACCACTGACAGAACTTATCGCTATCGTCGATAGGCAGGTCGATTACCGTATAGAAAGCACCCTTAGGCATGGGGCAAAAGCATCCGGGAATCTTATTCACGCCTTCCACAATCACATTACGACGAGCCACATACTCTGCCTGCACCTTGTCGAAATACTCTTGAGGAGTGTCGACGGCTGCCTCAGCGAAAATCTGACCGAAACTTGGGGGCGACAGACGTGCCTGAGCCAGACGCATTGCAATGGCATACACCTCGCTATTGCGGGTCACCATGCAGCCCACGCGGGCACCGCAGGCGCTGTAACGCTTCGACACCGAGTCAAACAGGATAGTGTTGCGTTCCAGACCTTCGAGCTGCATGACGCTGAAATGCTTGTGACCATCATAGCAGAACTCGCGATACACCTCGTCGGCAAACAGATAGAGGTCATACTTCTTCACCAATCCTGCCACCTTCAACAGTTCCTCGTGGGTATAGAGATAACCCGTGGGGTTGTTGGGGTTGCAAATCATGATGGCGCGGGTACGCGGGGTGATAGCCTTCTCAAAATCCTCGATGGGAGGCAGTGCAAAGCCGGTCTTGATGTCGCTAGGGATGGTGACAATCTTGGCATCGCACAGTTTGGCGAAGGTGTTATAGTTGGTATAATACGGCTCGGGAATGATAATCTCATCGCCGGGGTTCAGGCACACTGTGAAGGCCATCTGCAACGCCTCACTACCACCAGTGGTGACAATAATCTGGTTGGGAGTCACGTCGATACCATGACGGTGATAATAGTTGCACAAAGCACGACGATAGCTGGGAATACCTGCCGAATGGCTATACTCCAACACGCCATGGCTGGCAGGAAGCTCTCTAGCAGTCTCTGCCAAAGCCTTCAATGCGCCCTTAGGCGTTTCGATATCGGGCTGACCAATATTGAGATGATATACATGTATTCCCCGCTCTTTGGCTGCGTCAGCAAAGGGGACTAGTTTGCGGATAGCCGACTGAGGCAGTTCGGTACCCTTCTTTGAAATACTAGGCATTTTTTAAGTCGAAAATTGAAAAGTGATACTTGAAAATGAAAAGAGAAGTGAAAAGTGAAAAATGAAATCAGCCGAATGCGACAGCCAAATATCATTTTTCACTTTTCAATTTCCAATTCTAAAATTAATTCGGGTTCACTACGTTGCCCTTAATCTTCACCACCACGCGGGGTTCGTTCACTGCGTTGGAGGTGATGGTAACGGTCTTGGTGAAACCGCCGGGGTTATTGGTGTTATAGCGCACGCCAATCTCGCCGGTCTTACCAGGCATAACGGGCTTCTGGGTCCACTTGGGAGTAGTGCATCCGCAGCTGGCACGCACACTGGAAAGAATCAGAGGTTCGTCGCCCGTGTTGGTGAAGGTGAAAGCGCAGTTGCCGTCCCCACCCTTCTGGATGGTGCCGTAGTTGTGCTCCCTTTCGGCAAACATAATTCTAGGACCGTGCGCACGCTCGGTAGCCTCTTCTTTTTTCTCTTGAGCATTCACTGCACCCATCGTCACTAGGGCGAGCATGCAGAACAAAAACAGTTTTTTCATAGTACAGATGCTTTAAATATGTTTCTCTTTTGTATCGTATTATCTCGTTTTATTGCACCATCGTCCATAGCGACGGATACAAAATTCGCAACCAATAACACCAAAAAGTATTTTTTATTGTGCTATCACCTAAAAAAATTCAGTTTCTTCTCACACTCACCCACCACCCCTCGCCTCGCCCCTTAAACCCAAATTGGTCATTAGACCGTCTTTTCAATTAATCTCTTTTTTTCAGGTCTGTTTATTTATGCCATGATGCCTGTTAGTCGGCGCCGTCGGACATGAGGGTTGTGATGCTCTCTATTGCCTTTTGGATGCTGGGTACTTGGTCGCAGACGAGGGTGAGACGCTCGGCGGTTTCGCGAAGGTGGACGGTCTGCGGATGGTTTTGGGCGTAGCGTATCATCTTGGCGAAGTTGGGCGATTTGTAGAAGGGATTATCTTGATTGGATGAGAAGTGACAAACCATTTTGCGCTGCTTGAGCACCAGTTTTTCGATGCCAAACTGCTGAGCCATGCGACGGAGAGTGATAGTGCGGATGAGTTCCTCGGTGGGCTGTGGTATGAGGCCAAAACGGTCGACGAGCCGCTCGCGGTAACGTGCCAGTTCGTCCTCGGTGGAGAGGTCGTTGAGCTCCTTATAGAGGAGCAGACGCTCGCTAACGCTAGAGACATAACCGTCGGGCAGCAGCACCTCGAGGTCGGTTTCGATAACACAGTCCTTGGCATAAGTCTGGGTTTCTTCGGCTTCTTGGCGGAAGAGTTCGGCAAAATCGGTTTCTTTCAACTCCTCGATGGCTTCGTTGAGAATCTTGTGGTACATATCGTAACCTATTTCGCTGATGAAACCGCTCTGCTCGGCGCCAAGTATGTTGCCCGCACCTCGAATGTCGAGGTCGCGCATGGCAATGTCAAAGCCGCTGCCGATGGCTGAGAACTGCTCGATGGCCTTCAGGCGGCGCTGGGCATCGTCGGTGAGCATGGTGTAGGAGGGGATAAGCAGGTAGCAGAAAGCTTTCTTATTGCTACGTCCCACACGGCCACGCATCTGATGGAGGTCGCTGAGGCCAAAGTTCTGAGCGTTGTTGATAATCATAGTGTTGGCATTGGGGATATCCAAGCCGTTTTCGATGATGGAGGTGGCAACCAGCACGTCGATTTCGCCCTCGAGAAACTGCATCATGGTTTCCTCAACCTGCTTGCCGTCCATCTGCCCGTGGGCAATACCCACGCGGGCATCGGGGACGAGGCGGCTGACGAGTCCCGCCATCTCGGGCAGGTTCTCAACACGGTTGCTGACAAAGAAGGTCTGTCCTCCGCGGCTCATCTCGAAACGGACGGCATCGCGGATAAGTTCTTCGCTGAAGTTGGTAAGCTCGGTCTGTATAGGTTGTCGGTTGGGCGGCGGGGTGCGGATGACGCTGAGGTCGCGGGCACCCATGAGCGAAAACTGAAGTGTGCGCGGTATGGGGGTGGCGGTGAGGGTGAGGGTGTCGACACCTACCTTCATCTGGCGGAGTTTCTCCTTGGCGGTGACCCCGAACTTCTGTTCCTCATCGATGATAAGGAGGCCGAGGTCCTTGAAATGGAGGTTCTTGTTGGTGATGGCATGGGTGCCGATGAGGATGTCGATTTTTCCGCTTTCGACATTGCGGTATATTTCGTTTTTCTCCTTGGTGGAGCGAAACCGGTTGAGGTAGTCGATATTGACGGGAAGGCCCTGCAGTCGGTCGCGGAAGGTGTTGTAGTGCTGGAAGGCGAGTATGGTGTTGGGCACCAGCACTGCCACCTGCTTAGAGTCGCAAACCGCCTTGAAGGCGGCACGGATGGCGACTTCGGTCTTGCCGAACCCCACATCGCCACAAACCAAACGGTCCATGGGGGCGGAGTCCTCCATATCGTGCTTAACATCCTGGGTCGCCTTGAGCTGGTCGGGTGTGTCCTCGTAGAAGAAGGAGGCTTCGAGCTGCTCTTGCAAATAGCTGTCGGCGCTGTAGGCAAAACCTTTCGATGCCCTGCGCTTGGCGTAGAGGGCAATGAGGTCTTTGGCGATGTCCTTGACTTGCTTCTTGGTCTTCTGCTTGAGCACCTGCCAAGTATTGCTGCCCAAGCGGTTTAGGGTGGGCGGAGTGCCTTCCTTGCCTATGTAGCGGCTAATTTTATGGAGGCCGTGGATGCTGATATAGAGGGTGTCGTTGTTCTTGTAGATGAGGCGGATGACCTCCTGGGTGTGGCCGTTGACTTCAATTTTCTCCAACCCACTGAAACGGCCCACACCATAGTCGATATGGGTGACGAAGTCGCCGGGTTTAAGCTCGAAAAGCTCTTTGAGGGTGAGTGCCTGGTGGGCGTCGCGGAGGTCGCGGACGGTGTATTTGTGGTAACGCTCGAAAATCTCATGGTCGGTGAAACAGAGCAGATTCTCGTCGTTATCAACAAAGCCGTGACTCAGCTGGAAGTTGAGAAATTGCACGTCAGCGGCCAACGATTGTGCCTCAACTCCCTTGCCGTTGGCGATTTCGATGGCGTTATAAGTAGGCTGGACACTGGACAAGACCTTAGTGAGACGGCGTTGCTGCTGCTCGTTGGAGACAGTGACAAAGATGCGGTAGCCTTGGTCGCGATAGGAGGAGAAGGTGTCGATGAGCATGTCAAACTGCTTACCCAAGGCGGGCTGGGGTGTGGACTGGGTAGCGAGACGTTCTGCCTTGGTGAAGTAGGTGCTGTTGCCCTGCTCCACGATGCGGCAGCGGAGAAGGGAGCGCAGCAAATCGTTAGCGGAGACATAGTGCGTGTCGTCGCGACCGGAATTGGCGTAGAGAGTTTCAATACGCTCGCAGGCGAACATTAGCCCCTGTACCCACACCACGTCGGCAGAGCCGAAATAGTTTGTCAACGGGACTTTCTCCTCGATGGTGACAACATCCTGTGCCCGACGCTGCATGTTGGGGAGAATGCTGATATTGTCGTACTGACGGACAGAGAGCTGTGAAACAGGGTCGAATGTGCGGAGCGAATCGACCATATCGTCGAAAAACTCGATGCGGAAAGGCTGGTCGTTGGCGTAGGAGAATACATCGATGATACCACCACGGACGGCATATTGGCCAGGTTCGACAACAAAGTCGACCCTGTCGAATTCATATTCCTGTAGCACATCCGTCACAAAATCCATGTCTATCTTAGCCCCCTTGGAGATACGCAGAGTGTTGCGAGTAAGGGTACGGCTGGAAATAACCTTCTCGGACAGTGCCTCGGGGAAGGTGACAACTAAGAGCGGACGACCCGAGTTGAGCTGGTTCACCACCTCGCTGCGCTGCATGACGTTGGCGTTGTCGGTCTCAAAAAGGTCGCCGCCGTCGTCCTCAACCACAGGAGGCTTGTCGGGGTCGGAGGTGGTGGCACGCACGCTGCGAGGCTTGCGATAGGAAGGCGGGAAAAGGAGCACACGCTTACTTTCCAGCTCAATGTCCGCCTCGTCAAGGAGGGTTTCGAGGTCGTTGAGCAGATAGTAGGCCTCCTCTTTGCCCGAAGCTATTAGGAGCTGACTCTTGTCGGGACATTTCTCCGCCAAGGCTGCAGCCACTATGGCGGGCAGCGAACCGGTCATGCCGTCAATATGAATGCGGTCGGCACCTGCCTCAAGTCTGGCACCTAGTTGGTCAACGATTTTCGACTGACTATATATCTCTGTTAGTAGCATTTGTAGGAGTAATGGTATTAATGGGGCTAATGTGACTCTTGTATTGCCAAACGGCCTGTTTCGGGATCGAAGGCATATGCTGTGAATCGGTCGGCGATTGCCTGCATGAATGGAGTGAGTTTATTGGAATAGCCTTTGGCATTGACCCGCGAGTATGTAATACAGAGGTGACGCTTGGCGCGCGACAATGCGACATAGAAGCGTCGGGCATCCTCGCGGATGTGCTCTTGGTCGTTGTTTTTGATGTTATAGTAGAAAGGATAAGCACCTTCGATGGCATTGAATACGATGACGCTTTCAAACTCAAGTCCCTTTGCTTTGTGGGCCGTGGCGATGAAGAAGTGTTCTCTCATCATTTTGCGCATACTAGTGCTGTCGCACAAATCCGACTCGCGCGAGGTATTGATGTCGCCCAAATAGCGGTCGAATTGTTCGCGCAGCGAGGGTGCCAACGAGGTGTCGATAATATCCATTGAGATATAATCCACTATGTGCTGCCATTTCTCGACAGGCTCCACCACTCCCTGCGACAACAAGCTCAGGTAGACATACTGCAACTCCTCCACCAATGCCGCATTGACGCCCGAAATGCTTTCGTCATACTGGCGACGATAAGTGTGCATAAATAGGTTGCCGTACACATCCTTGAACTTCGCCGACAAACCGCGCACTTCGGGTCTGTCCAACAATTCGTGTTGGCGCGGAATATATTCGCTGCAACGCCGTCGACAATAGGTTAGCAGCGACAGGGTTGCCATCACATCGTCGATGGCGTTGTGGGTGTTGGCGCCCTCTAGATGGAGGGTTTCTAAGAGTTTCTCTAATTTATAGACCCGCAGGCGGGGCTCCACCAAGCGTGCCAGTTTGAGCGTGTCGAACCGCTGCCGATGCCCTAGCGAGCACTTCAGGGTGCGCCGCAGGTTTGCTTCCAGAATATGGTAGTCGAACTCCACATTATGTCCCACCAACACACGGCCATCGCAATACTCCAGAAAACGCGACAGCCCCTCTGCCCTTCCCTGCCGCTCGCTGTTCAGGTAGACGGAGAGCATAGGATTGTCGTGTCCGCCCACGATGGGAGGTATCTCTTTGGTGGTTTCAAGGATGATTGAAAAATCCGACCCCTCCACATAGCGGCCGTTGCGCACTTTCACGGCGGCAATCTGGATGATGTCGTCGTGGAATACATCCAAACCTGTGGTCTCGGTGTCGAACAGCACCACCTCCTCATTGTCGAGCACCTCCACAAACTGCTGTAAGTAGCTACTTCCATCGTATACCAGCAAGTCGGTGGGCGAAATGGCACGACTGCGCAGTTCGCGCATCAGGTTGCGCGCGGCAGCATACTCGTGGAATATGTGCAGGTGGTACAGCAGTTTTGCCCATGCGATGAAGCACGTCTCGTTTGCCACTACATTTAGGTGCGACAGCAACAACTGCATCGTCGGCGTGGTAAAGACATCTCGACCCGAAATCTTAAAATGGGGCGTGTCGCCAAACTCCTTGCTCAGCCTGTCGGCATCGGCATTGGTAGGCACAATAATCACCACACGTCCGTCAGGTTCCAACTCAGCATATCGGTGGGCAAGGCTCACCGCCAAGCGGTATTCGTCCGCCACCGCCCTGCGGCAGTGATTACAAAAGGTGCCGTCGTATTGGCAGTGCAAGTCCTCCTTGTCGTACATCTGCCCCAGGTTGTGATAGCAGGCACGAAACAGGCAGCAGTCCTGCGGGCGCGCCTCGCTAGTGTCGTGGGTGGCAGACAGCAAATCGGCATTGATGCCCAGCTGCCGTGTGGCATATTGGTTGAACACGTCCAGCAGATACTTGGGCGAACGGTGGTTCATGCCCAGATGGTGTATATTGGGACTGCAGCGACGGCGCAAATAGTCCAGCGCTTCAAGCCGAGCCCCTACAAACGAGAAGATTGCCTGCTGCTCATCGCCTAGATAGACGATGGTGGCATCGTCGGCAGCAAACAAGTCCACAATCGCCAGCTGCAGGAAGTTAAGGTCCTGCACCTCGTCAATCTGAATCCATTTGTAGCGATGCCTGCCCTCGTCCTGCGAGGCATAGAGATAGGTCTTCTCCAGCAAGTCTTCGAAGTCCAGCAAGCAGTCGGTCTCCTTATATTCGGCATATAGCCGCGCCAACTCCGCCTTGTGCTGCCCGTATGGCGAGTCGGCCTCTGCCAGCCGGTCGGCATGCACTATCAGTTTCGGCGGCATACCCGCCTCACGCTGGCTTAGCGCATGCTGCATGTCCACGATGTCGGCGGCGAAACGCCCATGTCCCTCCTGCGGGTTCATCCGCCCCAGGTGGGTGATGATGCTCTCGCAGTCCATGTCGTCAATCACCGCGCTGTTCTGCGGCACCTTCTTCTGGTCGAAAAGATAATTGGAACAGAAGCGATGCACATTGCCTACAAACAGGTCGCTCGGCACAGGATTGTTTGTCCGCTCGCTGATGCGCTCGCGCATCCCACGGCTGGCACGGTTGGTGAAGGTCAGACACACCATGTCGGCATACTCCACCCCGTGGGCATGGGCCTGTATCACCCTTTCAGCCAATATATAGGTCTTGCCGCAACCCGGTGGTGCCAGCACCAGATGCCGCCCACTATCAATATCTATGACGGCCTGTTGGTCAGGATCCGCGACAGCCACCTCTTAGTTCTTAATTCTTATCTCTTACTTCAAAACATCACTCCACCGTCACGCTCTTCGCCAAGTTACGCGGCTGGTCCACGTTGCAGCCCTTGGCGATGGCGACATAGTAGCTCAGCAGCTGCAGCGGTATCACCGCCAGCAGCGGCACGTAGCAGTCGCGTGTGTCGGGTATAGTGAAATAGTAGTCGCTCATGCCCTTCACCACGGTGTCGCCCTCCGTCACAACGGAGATAATCTTACCCTTGCGCGACTTGATTTCCTGAATGTTGCTCACCACCTTGTCGTAGTTGCCGCGCTTAGGCGCGATGACCACCACAGGCATCTCCTCGTCCACCAGGGCAATGGGGCCGTGCTTCATCTCGGCGGCGGGGTATCCTTCGGCGTGGATATAGCTAATCTCCTTCAGTTTCAACGCGCCTTCCATTGCCACGGGGTAGTTATATCCGCGACCCAGATATAGGAAGTTCTTGCAGTAGGTGAAGGTCTTGGAGAACTCTTCGATACCCTTGTTGTGTTCCAAGGTCCACTGCATCTTGTCGGGTATCGCCTGCAGCTCTTCCACCAACATGTGGAACATTTCGTCGCTCAAAGTCTTCTTCTCCTTGGCAATGGCCAAACCCAGCAGGGCGAGCGTGATAACCTGGCCGGTGAAAGCCTTAGTCGACGCCACGCCGATTTCGGGTCCCACATGCAGGTAGGTGCCGCTGTGGGTGGCGCGGGCTATCGACGAGCCAATCACGTTGCAGATACCATACAGGAATGCTCCCTTCTCCTTTGCCAACTGGATGGCGGCCAGCGTGTCGGCCGTCTCGCCCGACTGCGACACCGCTATCACAATATCGTCCGAATGTATCACAGGATTCCTGTAGCGGAACTCCGATGCGTATTCCACCTCCACAGGTATCTGGCACGCCTCCTCAATAAAGTATTTGCCTATCAGTGCCGAGTGCCACGACGTGCCGCAGGCACAGATGATGATGCGCTTGCAGTTGATAAACTTTTCCTTATGGTCAATGATGCCGCTGAGCAGCACATCCTTGTCAGCCATATTCAAGCGGCCGCGGATGCAGGTGCGCAGTGCGTTGGGCTGCTCCCAAATCTCCTTCAGCATAAAGTGGGCATAGCCGCCCTTCTCCAGCTCGTCGAGGTTCATCTGCAACTTCACCAGCTGAGGTGTCTGCTTCACGTTGGCAAGGTTGCTAATCTCCAGTCTGCCCGTGCGGTCCATGATGGCAATCTCCTCGTCGTTGAGATACACCACGTCCTTGGTATGTTCGATAATCGGGGTGGCGTCCGAGCCCAGGAAAAACTCCTTGCGGCCTGTCGCGCTCTTACCCACGCCGATAATCAGCGGGCTGCCCTTGCGGGCGCACACCAACTGGTCGGGATGACTCTTCTCCAAAATGGCTATAGCGTAGGCTCCCACCACATTCTTCAGCGCCAGCTGCACAGCGGTATACAGGTCGCAGTGGTGCGAATTCATCATATACTCCACCAACTGCACCAGCACCTCTGTGTCGGTCTCGCTGCAGAAGGTCATGTTGTTCTTCTCCAACTCGGCGCGCAATGCCTTATAGTTCTCGATAATGCCGTTGTGCACCAGCGCCAGATTCTTCGACTGCGAGTAGTGCGGGTGTGCGTTAGCCTCGTTGGGTTCGCCATGCGTTGCCCAACGGGTGTGGGCGATGCCGATAGTACCGCTCACATCCTTGCCCTCCACGCTCGACTCCAGCATCGACACCTTGCCCTTAGCCTTATACACATTCAACTCGCCCTTGGCGTTAATCAGCGACACACCTGCGCTATCGTAGCCGCGGTATTCCAAACGATGCAGACCCTTTATCAAGATGGGGAATGCCTGCTCCTCCCCGATGTATCCTACTATTCCACACATAGTATTCTATAATTAATTATTAAACTAAATATTTACAAATCAACTATACACCAAACAGATACACACATCGTGCGCATCTATTTGACCCTACAAAAATACACAAAAAATCCGAATATCTATACTTTTTAGTTTTTACCCTCTACTTTTTAGTTTCTCATCACTCCACCACCAGCCTTCTCGAGGCGGTGCCTTGCGGCGTATGCACCCTCACCACATAGCTGCCCGCCGCCCACTGGCTGATGTCCAGCTCCGTCTCCTTGCCGTGTCTTTATATTTTAGATTCTCCTCCCTCCCGCATTGCGAAGCCTCAAACTCTATATACCTGACAGGCAGCGAGTCGCGCCACCTCATATTCCTGACGAGGTTAGCATTATCACTACCCTTGCGGGTGAAGAGCATCGCGTTAAAGTCGCGCTGGGCAGTGTCCTGCCCCCAAAGGGTCATCGCTATGCCATAAATGGTGGTCGGTTTATCGACATAAAACTCTCGGGCAGCCGTATAATTTTGCTGTTCAAATACAGCTTCAAATGCACCCCATCTATATCTGACACTACTATCCGGAAAGAAGATGGCATGGCGGTGGTATCCCGAGTCCAACGGCATTGCCATAGGCCACTCCATATAGCACGTGTAGGGGTAGCGAATCACCTCCTGGCAAAACCCCACCGCCGCCACGGCAAGCATTAAGACGATAAAAACTAATCTTTTCATATACTATTGTCTTGTCTGTTTATCAGTTATTCCAGGATGATACACTCGATATTAAATCATTTGCAAAAATACAGTTTGTTTTAATTGACAAAAAAATTTCATCCGACAAACGGAGAGTTGATGAGTGGGGCTTTTTGCTCCCGTTTTGGATTCGCTTTTCCTCCACCTTTAGGAGCGAAGGCAGAGCGAACCCAGAGCGAAGGCAGAGCGAACCCAAGAGAGGCCGCCTCTTGTCCGTTTTCGATTGCAAAGATAATGCGGAATAACGACATAACAAACTTTTTTTGCAAAAAAGTAGCCAATAGAGCCTCTTTTAAAAAAAAGAGGCTCTCTTTCGTCACATGCGAAGTCAGTTATTTGGGGCAAAATCTCCCCGCCTACGGCGGAAATCCAGAAATCTTGGAGAAAAAAAGATTTCCCTAGGACTTACAGATTTCGCGAAGCGGGGTGATTTCCTTGGGGGAAAAATAGAGCAAAGATTTTACATTTTACATTTTACATGCGATGTGTTTTTGAACACGAATCGCACGAATCTGACGAAT
>JAFWQP010000028.1 GCA_017509045.1 Bacteroidales bacterium | reverse complement strand
TACGGCTCCCTTTTTCTCGTTTGGGGAGGGGGCGGGGATTTCTGGTGTTCCTAGTATGGCTAGTATTCCTAGTATCTCTAGTATTCCTAGTATTTCTAGTATTCCTTGTGGGGCTGGGATTTTGGGTTTGCTAGAAATATTTCTTTTATTTTAAAAAAAAAGTTGTATCTTTGCAAATTGTTTTAAAATGATTTTCTCAGCAAATAATAATTAATAACAATTTATCAATATGAAACGTATCTTTACTCTTTGTGCTGCCCTGCTGATGGTTGCTGCTGTAGCTACCGCTCAGGAAGAAACGGTATCTCTTCGTGCCGGCAAATGGACCACCTCATCAACGCCTGCCCTTAAGGTTAGCGAATTCTTCTTCGACAACTGGGCGTCTAGCGGTAATTCTCAAATCGACGCTACGGCCACTTTCTTTGGCAACTACAAGTTCACCCACCCCAAGTTTGTGTGGGATAATATTGCCGACTTGGCTTACGGTTACGCTTGGCAAGACCTTGTTGAAAAAGAGGTCGACCCAGACCTGCCTTATTTCGATACCAAGCGTAAGAGCAACGATAAGATTGACCTTACCAGTGCCATTTCTTGGAACGCCTATAAGGGTTGGGGTGCTAGCTTTACCGCCAATTTGAAGACCCAGTTTGGCAGAGGTTTTGAGTATAGTGGCGTAGGAAATTCTCAGAATGAGAAAGTTATTTCTGACTTCTTCGCCCCTGCATACCTTACCACGGCTCTCTCTTTTGAGCACAAGCGTGCTGACTGGTCTGTGTCACTCTCTTTCCTCACAGGTAAGACGACATTTGTATATAATGACTCGCTCATAGCCGCAGGACGTAACTATGGTGTGTTGCAGGACGAGAACTTCAGAAGAAACGACCCCACAACCTTCAAACATGCATATTTCGCACTTGGTAGCTATGTTAAGGCACAGTATCTGAAAAAGGATATCTTAAAAAACCTCGACCTTTATGCTCGTGTTGAGCTCTTCTACGACTATAAGAAACCTAAGAACATGGCATGGGGCGAGAACATGGCAACTGAATCGAAGTACACCCTTGTCGAAGGTGAAACTTGGGCCGATCTGCAGGATAAGGGATGGTTTGCTAGACGAGCCTTCGAAACCGACCTCGATTTCGAGTTGAAGCTTGATTACCGTTTTTCTTCTTTCATCTCTGCCAATTTTGCCCTCAATCTGAAATGGGATACCGATTTCAGTGGCATGGGTAACTATGGACACCTTCAGGTCTACCAGATGGCAGGTGTTCAGTTCTATCTCAACGTCAAGACTCCCAAAAACTAATTCTTTTAAATCTTTACTAAATGAAAAAGGTTGGTCTACTAATTCTTTCTGTAGTTGTACTCATGCAAATGGGCTGCAACCATAAACCCAGCAATTCGATGACCTATAGGCCTTTGGGTAACACAGGACTTAAGGTTAGCGAAATCAGTATTGGTTGTGGTGGTTTTGAAAAGCTTGATTCTGCTGCATCTATCGCCCTGATGGACATAGCTCTCGACAGCGGCATGAACTACATCGACATCTATGATGCCAATCCCATCACTCGTTCCAACATTGGCGCAGCCCTCAAAGGTCGTCGCGACCGTATGATTATCCAAGGACATATCGGCACCATCTTTAAAGACGGTCAGCACACTCGTACTCGCGACCTTGAAGAGACCAAACAAGGGTTTGAAGACCTGTTGCAGCGTCTTGGTACAGACCATATCGAGGTGGGCATGATACATATCACCGACAGTCCTGAAGAGTGGAACGAATTGGAAGGCAGCCCCTTCTTGGAATATGTGTTTCAGCTTAAGGAGGAGGGCAAAATCAAGCACATTGGTGTAAGCAGTCACAATGCTGAAGTGGCTCTTATGGCAGCAAAAAGCGGTTGGATAGAGGTTATCATGTTTTCGCTTAATCCCGCTTTTGACCGTTTGCGAGGTGGGGCTATTCCTTGGGAAGAAGGTGCTTTCGACAATCTGCAAGCAGGTATCGACCCTGTACGTGTAGAACTCTACGATTATTGTGCCACACACCACATCGGCATCACAGTCATGAAGACTTTTGGTGGCGGTGGACGCCTGCTTGATGCAGCTAAATCGCCTCTAGGTGTTGCTTTCACTCCCGAACAGTGCATTGCCTACTGCCTCGCCAAGCCGTGTATTTCTACCTGTATTCTTGGCATTGACAATACCGAGGAATTGTTAACAGACCTCCATTATCTGCATGCTACCGATGCTGAGAAGGATTATTCAGCCGTCATGCAGCCCATAAAGGCTGACAAAGGTGGTCAATGCACCTATTGCAATCACTGCTCGCCTTGTCCACAGGGCATCCCCATCGCAAAGGTGAACGAACTACTGGATAAAGCACAAACCGAAGGTTATTCCGACGAGCTGCAAGCACAATACGATGCTTTGCCTCATCATGCCTCAGAGTGTACCCACTGTGGCAGTTGCATGACCCGCTGTCCCTTCGGGGTAGACGTACCGCAGAAGATGGACGAAGCTGCCGACCTCTTCGGGAAATAACCTGTACGTTACATTCTCCATAGCAGCCTCCCTCTTGGTTGGCTGCTTTTACATTCTATACTGTATACTCAATAGTTATCTTTTTAAATCGTCACATAATACTATAAAAAAAACTGCGTTATATATTGTTGAGGAACGTTGAATTGTGGGTGAATTGGGATGGGGGTGAAAAAAAAATTCAGGTGATGTAACAAAATGAGGCCTTTTTGCTACATACTTAGTGTACGAAGAATACAAACCTAAAATAAATGTAGTCATGAGAACCATTTCTTTCTTTTCTAGATTGCTGGTAGTGTGTGGCTTGATTTTTCCTGTCAGCAATGGTCTATGTGCACAGAATGATAAGGACGATGCTGACAAGACTTTGTCGCCCTATTTTGTTGTCATCAGTGAGAATCCTGAAACAGACGAGCTGCCGTTGAAGGAGACTGCGGTCAAAGCCACAGTGGTGGGCTCGATTGCTGATGTAACGGTGAAACAGGTGTATGTGAACAGCGGTAAAAATCCGCTAGAGGCAATTTATACCTTCCCGATGTCGACCAAGGCGGCGGTGTATGGTATGCAAATGACTATTGGCAAGCGTATTGTCCGCGCGCAGATAGAGGAGAAGAAGAAAGCGCGTGCCGACTATGAGAAGGCGAAACAGGAGGGCAAACGCGCCTCTCTGCTGGAGCAGAGCCGCCCTAACGTGTTCACAATGAACGTGAGCAACATTATGGTGGGCGACACGATTGTGGTGGAGTTGAACTACACCGAGTTGCTGGTGCCTGAGAAGGGTGTGTACAGCTTTGTCTACCCCACGGTGGTAGGTCCCCGCTATTCAAACAAGAAGAAGAACGAGGCGGGTCCCGACGACCAATTTGTGGCTTCGCCCTACACCAAGTCGGGCGTGATGCCCACCTATAAATTTGGCTACCAACTGACTATTAATTCGGGCATTCCCATTCAGGATGTTGCCTGCAAGTCGCACAAGATGAATGTGAAGCATGAGGGATTGAAAAAGACGGTGGTGCAGCTCGACAAGTCGGAGACTAATGGTGGCAACCGCGACGTGATAGTGAACTATTCGTTGCAGGGCAGTCAGATAGAGTCGGGTGTGTTGCTGTATGAGGGCGAAGATGAGAACTTCTTCCTGCTGATGGTGCAGCCGCCCAAGAAGGTGCAGAAAGAAGATATCCCGCCGAGGGAGTACATCTTCATTGTGGACGTGTCGGGCTCGATGTGGGGTTTCCCGATGACGGTTACCAAGACTTTGATGCGCAACTTGATAGTCAATCTTAGACCTACCGACAAGTTCAACGTGGTGCTGTTCTCAGGTGCCGCAAAGGTGTTCAGCCCACAGTCGGTGGATGCTACGAAGGAGAATATTGCTCTGGCAGACGACTTTATACAGGGTGGCAATGCCTATGGTGGCACCGAGGTGCTAAATGCATTGCGGATGGCAGATGCCATTCCGCGACCCGATGAGGATATAGCCCGCACATTTGTGATGTCGACCGATGGTTATGTGGATGTCGATAAGGAGTCGATAGAGTTTGTGCGGGAGCATAGCGACAACACCAACTTCTTCATCTTTGGCATTGGCAGCAGCGTAAACCGCTACTTGGTAGAGGGCATCGCCTTTGCAGGGCATGGCGAGCCGATGATAGTTACCAGCGAGTCGGAAGCATCTGCAGCAGCCGAGCGTTTCCGCCAGTACATCAGCACGCCAGTGTTGACGCGCATCAAGATGAATGCTGGCAAGTTTAAGGTTTACGATGTGGAGCCTATGGTGGTGCCGGACATGATGGTTGAGCGTCCTATTATGATATTTGGCAAGTACACAGGCAAGCCCACGGGTACAGTGACGCTGACCGGCAAGGTGGGGCGCAAGGCGTATAAGCAGACCTTCGACCTGTCGCAGGTGAAGGCAGACAAGAGCAACGCGGCATTGCGCTATTTGTGGGCACGCGAGCGCATCAAATATTTGGACTATCTAGGCGGCCAGTATTCTAGAGATGATACGCCTATTGCCGAACAGATTACCAAACTGGGCTTGAAATACAACCTGATGACCAACTACACCTCCTTCATCGCCATCGACGAGGTGGTGGTGAACAAGGACGGCAAGCAGACCACTGTCAAACAGCCGATACCGATGCCCGAGGGGGTGAGCGACTATGCCGTGGGGCACGATTTGTCTGTCAGGGTAATGTCGAAGGTGGCCGCTGTAGGTGGCATTGGGTATAATGTGGTAGAAGAAGAAGAGGTTGAAGAGGAGATATTTATTGTTGTAGAAGATGATCCTGAGTTCCCGGGCGGCAAGGACTCATTGTATGCTTTTATCGAGCGTAACCTTGTCTATCCGCAATGGGCTAAAGACAACAAGATAGAGGGCAAAGTGTATGTCAGCTTCACAGTGGAGACGGACGGTAGTATTAGTAATATCAAAGTGCTGCGCGACATTGGAGGCGGCTGTGGGGCTGAAGCTGTGCGTGTGCTGATGAAGATGCCCAAATGGAAGTCTGGCAAACAAAGAGGCAAGCCGGTGAGGGTACAGTTCAACTTACCAATTGAGTTTAAACTGAAGTAGCTGTGAGGCACGGTCTGTTGCTGTGCTTGGTGATATGTGCGGTGTCGCTCTTGTCGTGCAAGGGCAGGGGTGACACTGTGCCTGCGCAGGTGAGTGCGGTTTGCAACACGCTGCCTTGCGACACCGTGCGACGCACGGCCATTACCTTTATCATGGGTGAGGACAACTCGTTGTATAACCAATATTATACGTTGGCGGGGTATCACTATAGGTTGAATCCCGAAGAGAGAACCGAAGTGGTGGTAGATGGGTTGACCTCTTTGAGCCAAGTGCTGGACTATTTGAGCAAGCACCCGACCGAGAATGGGCTGCCTTACGGATTGATAAACATAGTGAGCCACGGCAATGAGTTTGTTGACCTGCAAATGAAGGTGGCGCCCGGTGGCAGGCGCACATCGGCAGAGGCTCTCTTTGATGCCATGTTGGATGGAACATTGTTATCGCCCGATAGCGGTGTGGTGGACAGCCAGACGGTGGTGTTTTTGCACGGTTGTGCGGTGGGTAACAACCAAGTGTTGCTAAATGTGTTAGCAAGGACGTTTGGTGACGAGAATGGGGTGAGGGTGAAGGCCTCGAAACTGTTTGAGTATTACGCCTACCTGTCGCAAAACAAGAACCCTATGTCGGTGAGGCACTATTACGCTCGGACATGGTATGCCTTCTATCACCCCGACTCGGTGATGGATGAGCAGGCAATGGTGCGGCAGCTACGACAACGTTATCCAGACGATACTACTCATTGGCTAGAGGGGCTGCGACGGAGGTTTCAGAACAATCCTTCGGAGCTGTACCACTATAGTTTTGAGGTGCCATGTACGTATGAGGAGGTATATGGGGTAGGGGAGCGGTTGCCTGCTGTGAATGGGCCGCAGCAGCGTAGGCAGTGGCTGAAGGAACATCCGGAATTTGCAGAACTGATGGCAGTGACACATATCCCGCAACAGTATTTTCAGTTGAAATTCTACCGCAGGACATATCTCACCGAGGAAGAAGAGTTGGTGTACGGGTTGGTGGCAAAGGCTCGTGCAGGGGTGGTGTGCTTTATCCAGCCGCTGACGACGATAGACACTTTGGGCACACCGTTCGTGCCCTATTGCCCCGAGGATAGCGACAGCAGCATATTTGCCTACTCCACGTTAAGACCCACCCGTGTGGCAGGACCGTTGCGGGAGGCTGAGAAGGGAGATGATTGGCGTGAGTTCCTTTTATATCAGAAAAAAAACGTATCTTTGTAGCATGAAAGTTAATGATATTTTCGACATATTTGCTCGGCAGGTGGCTGAGTATCACAAGATAGATTCGGTGGATGCCCCATTGATGAATCCTTTCTCGGAGGGCTCGTTTGAGCATTTGTTGTGGGAGAAGAGCCATGTGGACACGGTGCAGTGGCATTTGGAAGATTTGATACGCCCCGATGATGTTGACCCGGTGGAAGCGCTGCAGTTGAAACGTAGGATAGACAAATCTAATCAGATTAGAACGGATATGGTGGAACAAATGGATGATCACTATATGCGGCAGTTTGCAAAGGTGGCAGTGCGGCCAGATGCCAAGATAAACACGGAAACTCCGGCGTGGGCGTTAGACCGATTGTCGATATTGGCATTGAAGATATACCATTTTGGCATTGAGGTGGGACGTAAAGATGTGAGTGTAGAGCAGCATGAGCGTTGCGTTGCCAAGTACAACACCCTTTTGGAACAGAAGTCTGACCTCATCAGTGCGATAGACGACCTGTTGCAAGAACTGTCCAAGGGTGAGAAAAAGATGAAGCTGTATCGGCAGATGAAGATGTATAACGACCCACAGTTGAATCCGATGCTATACGGAAAGAAGTGAGCGATCGGGATTATAGTAAGCGTGTGCTTGTTGTAAGGCTGTCGGCATTGGGCGATGTGGCACTATTGGAGCCAGTGTTGCGGCAGCGAGCATCGGAGAATCCCGACGTGCTTTTTTTATTGGCGGCACCGCCACGATTGGAGCCGTTGTTTCGGGGAATGAAAAATGTACAATATATCCCTACAGAAAAACGGCAAAAGCCTCTGGAATTGTATAAGCAGTTGTCGGAGTTGAAGCCCGATGTGGTGGCGGATATGCATCATGTGTTGCGGACGATAGGTGTGGATTGGCTGTTTCGTTTGCATTGTGTCCCTGTACATTACATACGTAAACATTGTGAGTGTGGGCTTGCCACATGGCAGCGTTATGACCGTGTGTTTGCGCTTTGTGGGTTGAAGGGTAGTGTGGCTATGGGTGATTTTTGGCAGGCTAAGGCTTCATTAGGACAGCCACGTATGGTGGGAATAGCACCTTTTGCCCAGCACCAAGGGAAGATATGGCCGTTGGAGAAGATGGAACAGTTAGTGGCGATGCTTTCAGAAAGGGGGTATAGGGTACAGCTGTTTGGAAGTGCTGCCGAGGCTGCCGAGCTGGATGCTTGGGCTGAGAAATATGAGAAGGTCGAGTCGCTGGCAGGCAGGTATAGTTTTGAAGAAGAATTGGAGCGGATTGCTCTGTTGGATGTGATGGTGAGCATGGATTCCGCCAATATGCACTTTGCTTCTTGCAAGGGTGTTCCGGTTGTAAGTATCTGGGGGGCGACGCATCCCTGCAGAGGATTCTATGGTTGGAGGCAGAATCCCGCTTGGGCGGTACAGAAGGAGATGGAGTGCCGACCCTGCTCCAAATATGGCAACAAGCCTTGTCGTTTTGGGGACTATCCTTGCCTGACGAGGGTAGAGCCGGTAGAGGTGATGGAGAGAATAGAAAGGGCGCTTGCAAATGATTGAGTATATTGCTGATAAAGAGCATTACACGAAGGTGCTGGAACGCTGTGCCAAGGTGCGACATGACCTTTGGATTGGTACTGCTGATTTGAAAGACCTCTATGTGGCACATGGCACTGAGTCTGAACCTTTCTTGGCTGTGCTAGACAGACTGTTGCGACAAGGTGTTGAGATAAGGCTGCTGCATGCCAAAGAACCTGGCGAGAACTTTCGAGAGGATTTTGACAGATATCCCGGACTCTGGTCGAGGCTAGAACGCCGCCTCTGTCCACGGGTGCATTTTAAGCTGTTAGTGTTCGACTGTGCTGAGGTCTATATTGGCTCAGCCAACCTCACAGGCGCTGGCATAGGCATGAAGGGCGATACCACGCGAAATTTTGAGGCAGGTATCCTCACGGACAACCCCAGGCTGGTAGATGCCGCTGCTGAGCATATCGACGGTATTTGGCAAGGACGACATTGCACCAAGTGCAGGAGAAAATCGTTCTGCGGAGATAGAATTAACATTCGTTGATTAGTATTATGAAAGAAAACAGAAAACCAAGGATTTTAGCGTTTGTGGTATTATTGTTAGTGTCAGCTTTCATAGGTTGTAATAATGTGCCAAACAATGACAAACTTCTCTTCTCGGTCAGTGCGGACATGCAGGTTGAGTTTGCACCGGGGAATTTGGCTGAAGGAGGGAAAGTGTTTGTGGCTCGTCAGTGGTATCCTGGTTGGCTGTTTGGTTGGGGTACGGGGGATAGGCCAGCAGATACGGTGGATGACATGCAGGCGTACGTTCACTTCGTTGATTGGGGTGACTATGTTGAGGGTGATTGGCGCACGCTGACTGCCGAGGAGTGGAATTATCTACTGTTTGAGCGAACTGATGCGGGCGAAAAAAGGGCGGTGGGTACGGTAAATGGTATGCATGGGTTATTGCTGCTACCTGATAAATGGGAGTTGCCTTCGGAATGCTCGTTTGTCAGTCAGGCTGTGAGTTGGGATGTAAATGTCTATTCCGACAGTCTATGGGAGCAGATGGAACAGTCAGGGGCAGTGTTTCTGCCGGCAGACGGCTTTCGATGGGGAGAGGTCCCCTATAGTTATGAATGCGAGGGATTGTACTGGTCATCTACGACCAAAATGAAAGGGTGTCCCTATACAATGCATTTCGATGACAATATTTTGGCAATAGATTGGGAGGATGACCCCCAGTTTGGGCAGTCGGTTCGACTGGTACGGGATTGCAAATGAAACTTATTCCAGCGGCAATGAGATGGTGAAGGTGGAGCCTTGGCCGAGTTCGCTGGTGAGGGAAATTTTGCCTTTGTGGAGGGCGACAACTTGCGAAACATAGTTGAGCCCAATGCCAAAACCTTTCACATTGTGGACATCGCCTGTCGAGACACGGTAGAACTTCTCGAAGATGTGTTTCTGGTCTTCTTTGGCAATGCCGATACCGTTGTCGGCTATCTCGAAGATGGCAAAGCCGGGTTCGGTACGAGTGGTAATGGTGATGTGAGGCTCGTGGTCAGAGTATTTTATAGCGTTGTCGATGAGGTTGTGCAGCATGTTGGAGATGTGCAGCTCGTCGGCATAAAGCGTGCCGGAAATGTCGCCGAGGTGGGTCTCAATGGTGCCGTGGCGATTTTGAAGAGTTAACTTGAAATTCTGAATAGAGGAGAGTATGAGACTGTTGAGGTCAATCTCCTTCGGATTGAGGGCAAAGTTCTTGCGCGACATCTTGGCACTCTGCAACAGCGTTTCAATAAGGATGCGCATACGGCGGTTCTCGTCGCTAATGATGTTGATAAAGTTAAGCCGGGTGGCAGCATCGCTGGTGACAGTCTCATCCTCAAGCATCTCGCAGGCTAAGCTTATGGTGGCGATAGGGGTTTTTATTTCGTGAGTCATATTGTTGATGAAGTCGGTCTTCATCTCGTCTAGTTTGCGTTGTGATGAGATGGTGCGCAGTGAGAATGAGAAAAGGAGTGATATGAGGAATATCATGCAGATGCTGATAAAAGTATAAAGGTTGGCATCGCTGCTGAGGAGCATCGGCGTGGAAGGAAAGGAGAGTACCACAAAGAGGTTTTTGTCGGCGTTGATGCCGTGAGGGTGAAATGAGTATTTGTAGGCAGAATTGATAAGGCTGCTGGGGTCGGCACCATCGCTCATATAGAGGAGTGAGTCTGAGTCGGCAAGCAGTGCGCCAATGTATGGAGTGATGTCGACACCGTTGATGATAAGCTCCTCCCGAATGAGTGAGTCGAGTAGGGGGAAGTTGAGTTTTGTGGCATCGATAGCGCTGTTAATGTCAATATTTGTACTATTTCTGCCGTGTCTGTTTTTGAGCGACCCAATTAATCTGTTGCGTGCGTTGAGCAGTGTGTTGTACTGCGTGAGCATATTCTCTTCAGCGGGTGAAAGGTGTGCTCCTGTTTTGGCAAAGGCGCTGTCTTGGGTAGAAATGCCAAATTGAACGCGACTTTCGTCGTAGAAGAGTTCGCTGTTTTGGCGTATGATGTCCTGCATTTTTTCGTTCATGTCATCGATACGGCGGTAGCGTTGCAGGCGGTAGCGTTCAGATTGCGACACATAGTCTTCCACCTTCATCTGGTCAAGTTGGGCAAAAACTTTGTCTATAGCGTTGTTGACACTGATGTTGAACAGGTTCTCGCTAATCTTTACCGATTTCTTTGTTTGGCTGATTTGTATGATGATTAGGCTGATTGCCGCGAGTGCGAATATAGTTGACAGCAACAGCAAAAAGTGACGTTTCATGGGGTATGCAATTTATATTAATAACGGAAACCCGCTGGAAAAATTATTTTTTGTATAATAATTAAGAAAAAAATCTTATTTTTGCACCCGAAAACAGAGGGCTGCTCATGCAGAAAGTAACCATCCCTCAATAGAATAAGACTAGAAATGAAGATAGGCATCATTATAGCAATGGACATAGAATACCGCAAAATGTGCGAGGCACTGGGCGGTAGTCCGCAAGGTAAAGTCAACGGTAATGAGGTTGTCCTTTGGCAGTGCGGCATCGGCAAGGTCAATGCGGCTGTCGGCACAATGCGCTTGATTGAGCAGCACCACCCCGACTGTATCATCAGCACCGGTCTTGCTGGCGGAATCGACAACTGTTTGCACGTGATGGATGTGGTGGTAGGCGGCCAGACGGCGTACCACGACGTGTGGTGTGGAGAAGGCAACGAGCTGGGTCAGGTGCAAGGTCTGCCCACCCGATTTGATGCCGACAATCGGCTGTTGCATTGTGCCCAAGAGGCTTCCCAGAACAGCAATTGCCATACTGTAACGGGCTTGATATGCACAGGCGACCAGTTTATTACCGACAAGGCATCGCTGGCTGAAATCAAGTCACACTTCCCCGATGCCCTGGCTTGTGAGATGGAGTCTGCAGCCATCGCCCACACATGCTATCTGCTGCAAGTGCCCTTTCTCAGCATCCGTGTTGTGAGCGACACACCCGGCAACACCGAAAATCATCAACAGCAATGGACCGACTTTCTGGCTTCGATGAGCGACCAGTCCTTCCATTTCATTAAGAGTTTCCTAGAACAGTTATAACCATTTATTCTCCTCATCATGGAAGTAATTCAAAGTTTCACAATCGACCACACACGTCTGAAACCAGGCATCTATGTCTCACGTATCGACAAGGGGTTCACCACATTCGACCTCCGCATTACTGAACCCAACCGCGAGCCTGCCGTTGCTCCCTCGGCAATGCACAGCCTCGAGCATTTGATGGCTACTTGGTTTCGCAACTCGTCAGCCAAAGACGATGTGGTCTATGTCGGTCCTATGGGCTGCATGACGGGTATGTATGTCATCATGACCGGCAACTACACCCCCGAAGATATGCGCTCGCTAACTATTGAATGCCTTGAGTGGATACTAACCCAGAACGAAGTCCCTGCCACCACCCCCGACACTTGTGGCAATTACCTGCTTCACGACCTGCCCATGTGCAAATGGGAGAGTCGTAGGTACCTTGCCCGTCTGCGCGACGACTTCCACAGCGAGTACACCAAACTGCAAGTCACCCTTGCCGACGGCAAAGTGTTTGCTGACGCATGAGCCGTTGTCAGCCTTTCTGCCTTAGCAATAGCAGACGTGAAGAAAAAAACTAAAAAAAAGTGCACTCCACACAATATTTTTTAAAAAGACTAGTTATTAATCCGATTTTTTAACCTCATGGCCCCGTAGTTCAGCTGAATAGAACGTCGGATTCCGGTTCCGAAAGTCGTGGGTTTGAATCCCGCCGGGGTCACTAAAACTTCCAAAAGTGAAGAAATTTTCCTTCTTTTTTCGCGATTCAAAGCCTTTCCCACAGTTAGTGGGATTGTTTTTTCTATTACTCATGGGCTTCATCCTAGCCACGGGACTTCAAATGTTAATGTTCTTCGGCAACGACAGCCCTTCCGCCATCCGTCTCAGCCTGCTTGGCCAAGGTCTCTCCCAGTTACTCATCTTTTTTCTTCCGGCTGTGCTTTTTGTGTTGCTCTACAAAGGTGGCGTAGCTCATTATCTTCATCTCGACTTCCATGGACACAAATGGCTATTGGCTGGTGTGGCAATGGTGGTTTTCCTACTGCTGGTGCCTATCAACGATTGGATTATCTGGTGGAACGACCAATGGGATCTTGGCTCGCTCGAAGCAGAAATGCGCCGTTTGTCCGATGCATCCAAGCTTGCCATAGCGCAGATGCTCTCTCTCACCAGCGTCGGCGACCTCCTGCTTCAACTCACAGTCGTGGCGTTGATACCTGCCGTGTGTGAGGAAATCTTCTTCCGAGGAGCCTTGCAGCAGATTCTCCGCCAATGGTTTGGCAACATTCATATTGCAATCTTTGTCACGGCAGTCCTCTTCACGCTGGCTCATGGCGACTTCTACGGTCTCGTACCTCGTTTTGTGTTAGGGCTACTATTGGGCTATATGTTCTATCTCTCAGGCTCTCTGTTGGTGAATATTAGTGCCCATTTTTTCAACAATGCACTCATCGTAATTCTCTATTATCTTTACCACAAGGGGGTGCTTGCCACCAGCCCCGAAATACCCCTTCAGATGCCCTGGCTCACAACCCTCCTCTGCACCCTTGCGGCAGTAGCATTATTTGCCCTTTATTTTCTCTCAAAAGACAGAAAAAATGTCTCAAAAAAATGAATCTGATTGACTACAAGTCAGCGTTTTGACCGCAAATTAGAAAAAAATATTTTAGATATAATTTACTAATAATCAATATTTTCCACTTATTTAATTATATTTTAGTCGCATAGGAATAAAAAAAATAGTTACCGATTCATTTTTTTTTTGTACTTTTGCAACCTGTTTCGCTCACAATGATGTGAAATGTGAATAATTAAACATTTAAAAATATTATAATATGACTAAGGCAGAAATCGTTGCTCAAATTGCACAGAAAACCGGTATCGAGAAAGTCGCCATCCAGGCCACCGTCGAAGAGTTCATGAATGTCGTTAAGGAGTCTCTCTCCGAGGGAGAGAATGTCTACCTCCGTGGTTTCGGCAGCTTCATCATCAAAAAGCGCGCTGAGAAGACTGGTCGTAACATCTCCAAGAACACCACCATCATCATCCCGGCTCACAACATTCCTTCGTTCAAGCCTGCTAAGACTTTTGTCAACGACGTTAAAAAGAGCGTGAAATAACATAAACTAAAAATCACTAACAACATGCCTAACGGTAAAAAACACAAGAGACATAAGATGTCTACTCACAAGCGCAAAAAACGTCTGCGCAAGAATAGACATAAGAAGAAGTAAGTTACTTCTCTGTTAAGTCTAAAACATTATTTTCAGCTAAAACAAATTACACACCAGCGGATATCCGTCTGCTTGTGTAATTTGTTTTTATTTTAATCGAATGAACAAAGAATTAATCGTATCCGCCTCCGATAACGAAGTCCAACTGGCGTTGCTCGAAGACAAGCAGTTAGTCGAACTTCACAAAGACAAAGCCGGCAACAAGGTTCAAGTAGGAGATGTATATGTAGGCAAAGTCCGTAAGATCATGCCGGGGCTGAACGCAGCCTTTATCGATGTGGGCGAGGATAAGGACGGTTTCGTACACTACCTCGACCTAGGCACCAACTACGGCTCTGTGATGAAATATATGAAGTTGGCGCTGAATGGCGACAACTCCGTCGCTTCGTTGAAAAATTTCAAGGTTGAACCCATCCTTGAGAAGAATGGCAACCTTTCCAACATACTCAAAGTGGGACAGTTGGTTCTTGCCCAAGTTGCCAAAGAACCCATTTCCACCAAAGGCCCAAAACTCACTGGCGACATCTCTTTTGCTGGTCGCTATCTGGTGCTCACCCCTTTCATCACGCGCATCTCTGTGTCGCAGAAAATCAAGGGCAACGAAGAGCGCAGCCGTCTCCGCCGCCTGATTCAGAGCATCAAACCCGACAATTTCGGCGTCATCGTGCGTACCATTGCTGAAGGCAAAGGCGTCGCCGAACTCGATGCCGACCTTCGCCAACTTATGTCGCAGTGGGAAAACCTCACAGAACGCCTCAAGCACGTCACCGGTCCGCAGAAACTCGTCTCCGAACTCGGCACCACCTCAGCACTTCTTCGCGATGTACTTACCGACGACTTCTCCAACATCTATATCGACAACGAGAACGTCTACAACGAGGTACGTCAATACATCCATACCATTGCCCCCGATAAGACCGACATCGTGCATCACTACAAGATGGAGACTCCCATCTTCGAGCAGTTCGGTGTGGCACGCGACATCCGTCGCGCTTTTGGTCGCATAGTCACCATCCGCTCGGGTGTTTACCTCTATGTAGAACACACTGAAGCTATGCACGTCATCGACGTTAACAGTGGCAACCACATCAAAGCTGGTCAGGGACAAGAGGACACCGCCTTGCAGGTCAACCTCGAATCGGCAAAAGAGATAGCCCGCCAGTTGCGTCTGCGCGATATGGGTGGCATCGTTATCATCGACTTTATCGACCTCGCCAAAGCCGAAAACCGCAAGCAACTCTACGACTTCATGTGCGCCGAAATGTCGCACGATAAAGCACGTCATACCATCCTGCCGCTCAGTAAGTTCGGACTTATGCAGATTACCCGTCAGCGTGTCCGTCCTGCCATCGAAGTCGACGTGCAGGAGAAATGTCCTTTCTGCGACGGCACTGGCCACATCAAGTCGAGTCTCGTCGTAGTTGACGACATCGAGTCCAACCTGCGCTACCTCGTCTCCTCTCAAAACGAGAAGAAACTTACCATCATCACACATCCCTACGTCTACGCCTATCTCACCAAGGGGCTCAACAGCCTTCGTTGGAAATGGATGCGCAAATACAAATTGCGCCTAACCATCAAACCCTCAGAATCATTCAGCCTGCTGGACTATAAGTTCTTCAACTCCCAGGGCGATGAAATATCCATGTAGGTTTTTCCTCCGACTCACAATCCTTGTGCTTGCCATGTGCTTCATGTCATCGTTGCAGGCACAAGGCATTGATGTGTCAAAATATCAAGGCACCATCAACTGGCGCAAAGTCGCCAAGAGCAAGAAGGTCAAGTTCGTCTACATCCGCGCCACCGAAGGCACCTCCATCAAAGACCCCAAATACAAAGCCAACGTCGACTCCGCTAGCAAGGCAGGCATCCTGGTGGGCAGCTATCACGTCTACAGCAGCAAGACTACGGCTTATCGCCAGTTCGCCAATTTCAAGTCGGTGGTGGTCAAAAAGAAACAAGACCTCATTCCTGTTCTCGACATCGAGGGGCACCATAGCGGGCGGCTCGACATGGCGCGTGTCGACAAGCTCCTAGAACTTATGGAAAAGGAATACGGTGCCAAGCCCATGATATATACCAGCGAGAAGGTCTACAACGAGCACTTCACTGGCAAACGCTACCGCTCCTACCATATCTTCATAGCCAACTATCATAGCACCCCCACCGTCCGCTACACCCTGTGGCAGCACTCTACAAAAGGACGTATCAGTGGCATACAAGGCGACGTGGATCTCGACAAATTCCACAAAAAGCACAGCCTTTACGACATCCTCATGCCCAAACATCGCAAAAAGAAGGCCCCCGCTGCCGACACCACCGCCACCAAGACCGACACCACCAAGCGCGACACTGCAAAAGTGCCTTCCGCCAAGAAGTAATTTTCCCACGTCTTTTCTCTTTGAAATTACATAGAAGCACCTCCGGCACTTTGTGGTATAAGGTGTGTCTATTGTAGCGGTTGATGTAGTGCAATATGTTTCTGTTTGATTAGTTTGCATTTGGAAGTTTTTTTTCTGTGAGTTGAAAATATTATGTATCTTTGCATTTGAAAGAAGATTCAAATAATTGTCGTAATATGAAGACTGAACATCTGGAATTCATAACGTTCTGTGTTGGCAGTCTTGCCGATGCAATGCATTGGAGTGCTGCAAGTGTGTATGGTGCGTTGCGTTCAACAGGATTGCTGAATGATTATATAATTCCCTGTTATGATGTCCTTCATACTTTTGGGAAGGACTATATTGTGAACGACTTGATAGTGGCCTTGAGAGAGAAAGGGGTAGCGGTATGACTCTTTTTCATTCATCGTCATTCATAGTGCAGCAGCCAGATGTGTGTCATTCTCGTCCAAATCTCGACTTTGGGCGAGGCTTTTATCTTACAATGGTTAGGGAGCAGGCGGCGCGTTATGCTGAACGCTTTGTCCTGAGAGGCAAACCTGCTTATGTAAACGAGTATTTGTTGGATGACAATTTAGCGGGATTTGATATTAAGCGATTTGATGCGTATGACGAAGAGTGGCTCGAATATGTGTCGGCATGTCGTCGCGGAGTAGAGCCTCTACACAGATATGATGTGGTGGAAGGCGGTGTGGCAAACGATAAGGTGTTTAATACTGTTGATTTGTATTTTGCAGGTGTGATTACAAAACAGGAGGCCTTAGGACGTCTACGATTTGAAAGTCCCAACCATCAGATATGTATCCTGAACCAAGAGATACTAGATTGCCATCTTCATTTTATCAAAGCCGACAAACTCTGACAATGGAAGCCAATAAGACGATATTACAGATGAAATATGCCCGCATCGTGGCTCTCTTTGCACAAAAATGTGGTATGCCACTTGAGGATGCGTTAGATTTCTTTTATCGGTCGGATTTGTACCGACTCATTAGTAACGGTGTTGCCGATATGCATTGCCGTAGTGATGAGTATTTGGCAGATGAGTTGCTACTCGAGTTGGCGGAAAAAAGTGAATCTAGCAAGAGTCAACAATCTTCTTTACAGTAACTTGTTTCATGCAATAATTATTCGTATTAATCACCAAAATAGACTTTTTATTTGGAATAAAAACCTATATTTATTGCCAATAAAAAGGCGGTGATTATTTTATATAAAATATTAATTATTAATTTATTATATTGATAATACCATATTATTTACCTCTCAAAAGACCAAAAGTCATTGCATTTAACATTTAACATTTAACATTTAACATCTGAACGTATGTGGCTGCAGTTCATAGTGTTTGCCTCACTACTTGTGAAATGGGGTGTGAACAGGGGGCTCATACCTATTGTTATTGTTATTGTTATTGTCATCGGGTGCCACTTTCTGCCACTTTTTTGGTTCTTCCGACTAATGCGTAGTTGAGGTCTCTTGCGATACTACGAAACAATCTGCTGCAGCGCTACAGTTGCTAAGTTCGTTTTACACCTATCAAAACCCATTAATATATCTATGTATTTGATATATAAACATATAGTATAGGTTCATCTAAAACTGGGCATCCGAATTCTAACTGTAGCACTGTAGCGCTGTAGCGCATCAGGCATCCTGTGCTGAAATAGGATGAGAATGAAGTGTGTAAGTCGGCTAGAGCAGCATTCGTGTTGAAGGACACCATCTCTCCATATAAACCTAAATTAACCGCTATATTAACCGCTATTGTCATTATTTTGTCATTGTCATCTTGTCATTAATATTTTGTAGAAAGTCATCACAGCTATATCAATAAACAATTGCTTCTTTACTAATACGTTACCTATTTTAACCCATAACCAAAGTATCTTAATGACAATATGACAACATGACAACATGACAACGCCAAGCCCTAAAAACCGAAAAACGATATGCAATTCCCATAGCCTGTTTACATTGCCATTCCTCGGTGCAGATATAGATATACATAAAAAGGGTGTCTCGCCTATGCATTTTTTGGAAGAACCACTTTTTTTTTCTCAAAAGTGGCACCCTGATTTTTGTTCTTTTGGGTATAATTATAACAGACGGTTGCCTCCACTCTGGGTTCGCTCTGCCTTCGCTCTGGGTTCGCTCTGGCTCCACTCCTAAGAGTGGAGACAAAGAGTATTCAAAATGGGATGAAAAAGACCTCATCGTTGTATAAGGTGAGAGCAGAGAGAGCTTGCTCACTATGCCGAGCCAAACAACGTCATGAAGTAACGTTGTATAAGGTGAGAGCAGAGAGAGCTTGCTCACTATGCCGAGCCAAAACAACGTCACGAAGTAACGTTGTATAAGGTGAGAGCAGAGAGAGCTTGCTCACTATGCCGAGCCAAAACAACGTCACGAAGTAACCTCACCGCTCGCTTTACGCCGTTTTCGGATGGGCGCGAATGCTGCTTGGGGCAGCATGTGAACGGTGGTGCGTTCACTTCTCCACTTCGCTATCGAAACCGTCCACAGGACGCTTTCTTCGCCTATCCATTTAGCAGATGAGCCATAAAAATGAAACTTTTTTCTAGAAAAAGCTTACAGATTGCAAAAAAATCGTTATCTTTGCAGTCTTGAAAATATGTGCCAACCACTCGTGTGCGACGGGGTGGGGGGCGCTACTAAAGATTGATTGATAACAAATTAATAATATAAATATATAGATATGCAAGAGAGTAAACTAGGCCTCGATTTTAAAAAAGTTGAGCACGCGCGCGGTGTGGCAAAGAAAATTGCCGATCAGGTGCAGGACTTTGTGGGCAATTATACTACTGTCGCTGTAGAACGAACAATCTGCCGTCTGCTGGGCATTGACGGCATTGATGCTAACGAGGTTCCGCTGCCCAATGTGGTGGTTGACGAGTTGAAGAGCAAGGGTCTGCTGGGACAGGGCATCTGTTTCTTTATGGGCAATGCTGTGCTGGAGACTGGCAAGACTCCGCAGGAGATAGCCGAGGCAGTTAGCAACGGCAAGTTGGACATCACCCAGCTGCCCGTGCATAAGGCTGAGGATATCAAGGCGGCGTTGAAGCCTTATATCGATGCCAATATCGACCGCATCCGCACCCGTCGCAAACGTCGCGAACATTATATCGAGACTATCGGTGAGGGCAACAAGCCGTATCTGTATATCATCGTTGCCACGGGCAATATTTATGAGGATGTGGTGCAGGCGCAGGCAGGTGCCCGTCAGGGTGCTGACATTATCGCCGTGATTCGTACCACGGGTCAGAGCCTGCTTGACTATGTGCCTTACGGCGCTACGACCGAGGGCTTCGGCGGCACGTTTGCCACGCAGGAGAACTTCCGCATCATGCGTAAGGCTCTTGACGAAGTAGGCGAGGAGGTAGGCCGCTATATCCGCTTGTGTAATTATTGCTCCGGCTTGTGTATGCCTGAGATTGCCGCCATGGGCGCATTGGAGGGCTTGGATGTGATGCTGAACGATGCATTGTATGGTATTCTGTTCCGCGACATCAATATGCAGCGCACGCTGATTGACCAGTATTTCAGCCGTATCATCAACGGCTTTGCCGGCGTTATCATCAACACGGGTGAGGATAACTACCTGACCACTGCCGACGCATACGAAGAGGCACATACGGTGCTGGCTTCGGACTTTATCAACGAGCAGTTGGCGTTGCTGGCAGGTCTGCCCGAAGAGCAGCAGGGGTTGGGCCATGCCTTTGAGATGGATCCTATGCTTGAGAACGGTTTCCTTTATGAGTTGGCACAGGCTCAGATGCTGCGCGAGATATTCCCCAAGGCTCCGCTGAAATATATGCCTCCCACGAAGTTTATGACCGGTAACATCTTCCGCGGTCACATTCAGGATGCATTGTTCAACATCATCGGCCAGTGGACGCACCAAGGCCTACAGCTGCTGGGCATGCCCACCGAGGCTATCCACACGCCATTTATGAGCGACCGCTATCTAAGCATCGAGAATGCCAAGTATATCTTCAACAACATGAAGGACATTGGCGAGGAGGTTGAGTTTAAGGAGAACGGCATTGTGCGTAACCGCGCAAAGAAGGTGCTGGACGACGCGACCCAGTTGCTCGAAGCTATGGAGAGCGAAGGCCTGTTCACTGCTTTGGAAAAGGGCATCTTTGCCAATGTGAAACGTCCGAAGAACGGTGGCAAGGGCTTGGACGGCGTGACGCTGAAGGCAGAGAACTATTTCAACCCGTTTGTTGAGATAATGAAAGGTAAAAAATAATGCGTTAATGTGTGAATGCGTTAATGTGTGAGTGGCTTTCGCAACAAACACTAACGCACTATCACGATAATACAATAACACAATAACACAACAGAATTATGAGCGAAGGTTTGTATTCGATGGAAGCTAAGGATTTCGACAAAACCTTAGACCTTACCAAAATAAAGCCATACGGCGACACAATGAATGATGGCAAGACCCAGTTGAGTTTCACCCTGCCAGTGCCCGCTGGCGACGAGGCCAACGAGGCTGCCAAGCAGCTGATGAAGAAAATGGGTTTTGAGAATCCTTTGGTGGTGTATAGTAAAGAGCTGACTGAAGGTTTCACCTTCTTCAATTGTTACGGCAGCTGCACCCACACGGTGGA
The DNA here is from genome assembly GCA_017509045.1 of Bacteroidales bacterium. Lineage (GTDB taxonomy): Bacteria > Bacteroidota > Bacteroidia > Bacteroidales > P3 > Colimorpha. The sequence goes on along the minus strand of JAFWQP010000028.1, from coordinate 8,219 downwards.
CTATACCACCATACATGTGCCCAAGGTGGAGAGCAACACAATGGATATGCACGAGTGCGACGAGTATATACGTGAGCACATCGGGCGTAAGATTGTGGTTGTGGGAGCCAGCACCGGCACGGATGCCCACACTGTGGGTATCGATGCCATTATGAACATGAAAGGCTATGCAGGCCACTATGGCTTGGAACGCTACGACATGATTGAGGCCTACAACTTAGGCAGCCAGGTGCCCAACGAGGAGTTTATCGCTAAGGGTATCGAACTGCATGCCGATGCACTTATTGTGTCGCAAACTGTGACGCAGAAGGACATCCATATCAAGAACCTCACCGAGCTGGTGGAGATGCTGGAAGCTGAAGGTTTGCGCGACAAGGTGATACTCATCTGCGGAGGCCCCCGTATCAGTCACGAGCTGGCGAAGGAGTTGGGGTATGACGCTGGTTTCGGCATGAACACCTACGCCGACGACGAAGCCTCCTACATCGCACAGGAGATGGTGAAACGTGGAATGAAATAATGAATCAATCTAAAAAATAATAATCTAACAATATTCACTATGGAAAAAGAACAAATTAAACCCTTTATCGCCCGTCGCGCCGCCAAGGAGCTGAAGGATGGCGATGTTGTTAATCTTGGTATTGGTCTGCCGACCCTTATTCCGAATTTCCTGCCCGAAGGAGTGCATGTGATACTCCAGTCGGAGAATGGTATGATTGGCATGGGTCCCACGCCTGCCGAAGGAAAGGAAGACCCGTGGCTGATTAACGCTGGTGGCGGTTATATCACATATACTGATGAGGCTAGCACATTCGACAGCGCCACATCGTTCGGCATTATCCGTGGTGGTCACGTTAATGTGTCGGTGTTGGGTGCCATGCAGGTGGACGAAGAGGGTGACCTCGCCAACTGGATGATTCCTGGCAAAAAGACCCCCGGCATGGGTGGTGCAATGGACTTGTTGGTGGGTGCCAAGAAGGTCATTCTGGCTATGGAGCACACTGCCAAGGGCAACCCCAAGATTCTGAAGAAGTGCACGCTTCCCCTCACCGCCAAAGGTCAGGTGAACATGATTATCACCGAGATGGGTGTGATGGAAATTACCCCCAAGGGCATTGTCCTCACGGAGATCAATCCCGAGTTCACCGTTGAGCAGGTGCAGGCAGCCACAGAGGCCACGCTCATCATCTCGCCCGACCTGAAAGAAATGAAGTAGTCGATTCCCCACATTCAATAAGGCTTATTTATGAAAAAGATAATCGTTTTGTTGGCAGCAGTTGTTGGCTTTATGTCGCTTCAAGCGCAGCATGTTGAATTTAAGTGGCATCGCGCTTATGGTGTGGCTGGCTACGACTTCTCCACAAATATAAATAAACTGACATACGAGGACAAGGCCACTTTCCATGATTTTTATGCCATTTATGGTTGGCAGATTCGTAAAGAGTCAGGCATTGGTCTGGGTGTGGAGTATAAGATGGACATGGCTGGCGGTTATTCCCAGCTGCCCGTATTCATCGAAGTGCGTAGCCACTATCTCCGCAATCAGATAACCCCATTTACCTCTGCATACGTTGGCTACTCAATTCCATTGGGGATGACTGGCGGCACCGACAAGGTGACACACATCCTTAAGGGCGGTCCTACGTGGGGGTTGAATGTGGGTGCCAGATATGCCATTCCTAACAATTTTGGCAAACTGAGTAAGTATGGTATCAGCGTGTTTGTTGGATATCAAGGCATCTTTCTCGATAAGGTGCAGCTGATTGAAAACGGAGAAATCCAGACAGCGCTGAGAGTGCTGATGCAGAATGTCAAGTTTGGCGTTGGCTTCAACTTCTAACAATGTTTAATGTTTAGAGTTTGTGCTTTTATATGAACATGACTTTAAACCTTAAACCTTAATCTACTATATGAAGAGATTGTTTTTGCCGTTCCTCGTACTGCTGTGTCTCAATAACCTTCGGGCACAGCAGTATGAGGAAATGAGCAATTTGCGTATGGAACCCCGCGCTAACGTGGTGACATACGATGATGAGAACGATATCGAGCATCTCAGGTATAGGGATGCCTCATCTTTGTTGTCGCTTACCGACGATTGGGCGGTTACGATGGACAGCGGCCGATATGTTATGACCTCCGATTACGAGTTTCCTCGCGATTGGCGTTCCTATCGTATATTCTTCCGTATGCAAGCTCCGTCGGGCTATGGCTTGTGGATGGGCGACAAACTTGTCGGCATCAGCCACGACTGCTCGGCTGTGACAGAATTCGACATATCCGACATCATCCGCTACGGCAAGACCATGAAGCTCACCGTTCGTTATGCAGGTAAGGATGATGGCACTCTCCTCGACCCGTATGGCATAGTCTACCAGCCTCAATGCATGTTGCTCTTCAAGCCTCTGCTGAATGTCCAAGACTACAGCATTGCTGCCGACTATTCTCCTTCCAATCAGTCGGGTAACTATATTGTGGAGGCCGACCTCTATAATGCCAAAGCCAAAGGCAAATGCTATCTTGAGGTAGAGCTCTGGGACTCGAAAGGCCATCAGGTAGACAAGTTGGGCAAATGGTGTTTCTTCGACAGCCGTAGCGTTACCACGCAAACAATCTCGTCAACCCTATCCAACATCCTTCCGTGGAATGCCGAAGTGCCACGCCTGTACACTGCTGTCATCCGCCTTTACGATGACAAAATGGCGTTACAAGACCTTGTTGGCACACGTTTTGGCTTCCGTTCCATTTCATGTCAAAGTGCCTTGACTATCAATGGTAAGGCCGTAAATCTTAAGGGCGTTACCCTGCAATTAAAAGAAAACATCTCTTCACAAGATGCACTGAAACGTCTCCGCAACCAAATGGTGCAGATTAAGTGCAACAACGTCAATGCTATCCGTATTGTGGGAGGCAACCCTCAGCCCCAAGTGCTGGAACTATGCGACGAGTTGGGATTCTATGTAGTGTGCGATGCCAACCTGTTTCCCAGTTCCTCTATGGGGCATGCTGTAGCCACCGACAACGAGTATAGCGACCTTTTTGCCGACCGCGTGCGCGACCTCTATGGCCGGTTCAAGAACCACCCCTCAATTATAGCTTGGTCTTTGGGCGACAGCCCTGACAACGGCATCTGCATGCAAACCGCCTACCGTGAACTGAAACGCATCGACCTCTCACGCCCTGTAATATATAGCGGAGCCCAATATTCCGACAATACCGATGTCATTGCCCCCCAAGGATGTAATGTCGATTTCCTCAACCAGTATTTGGCTAAGGGACAGGCCCGACCGTTGATTATGCTCAGTTATGGTAGTGTCTATGGCAATAACTTTGGCGGATTAGCTCCTCTATGGGATAGAATATACGATCATGCCAACCTACAAGGCGGTTTCTTGGAAACGAAAGACTGGCAGGCATTCCTTTCTGTGCCCTATCTTGCGGAATGCAAGCATTTATACAGTCCTTTCAGAATCAACATCACCTCCACCAGTGCCGATGCGGCTGAGTTCGATGTTACCAATCTCAACGACTTCCGACCCTTGGCAGACTATTCGCTCGACTATGTGATTGGCACCAACCATACCTCCAACGTTGTGGCTGGCGATGTGGCTCTTTCGCTCAAACCGGGCGAGACTAAGAATATCAAGCTTAAAGTGCCTCGACTCTCCCTGCAAGCCAATGAGGATATGTCGATTATCTTCACCCTTCGCCAACGTGGGAACACCAATACCGTTCCCAAAAACACTGTGCTCAGCACCTATCAATTCCTTCTGCCTTCCAGTCATGAGGCTGCCCAACCTTTTGTTTATCAAGGTGGGAAACCCCTTCAAATCGAAGCCGATTCCCATCATGTGGTACGTATATTTAACGAGGATGTTTCACTGCTGTTCAACGACAGTTTGGGCTACATCACATCCCTATCCTATAAAGGACACGCCATCATCACCCAGCCAATTCGGTTGAACTTCATGCGCCCACCTTCGCCAAACGATGCCGTCGACCCCAATGCTGTCCGTCAGTGGATGTATTACGATTTAGGCAATATGGACTGCGAAGTGGTGGCAGCCAACTGCCGCAAACTCGATGCTGGCTCAGTGGGTATCGACGTGATGTTTCGCTATACTTCCGCAAAGCGTGGCGACCTATTCGACACCCGACAGACCATTATCGTTCACCCCACAGGCGATGTGATGATAAGCAACAATATTACCCTATCTGAGCAAATCAAGTCGGTTGCCAAGGTGGGCATGCAGATGGGACTCGCCAAGACCCTCGACACCGCAGAATGGTATGGTCGCAACCTCGAGAGCTATCCCGACCGCCACACTGCGGGTCTTATTGCCCAGCAGTCGCGACCCATAGCCAACCTTTTCCATCAATACCGCTCTGTCCAACATGCTGGCAACTACACCGACACCCGATGGGCCTCATTCCGCAATGCCGAGGTGGGTCTCTATGTCGACCTACCCGACACACTTAGCAACTTCTCCATATATCCTTTTAGCGACACCGAGATGTACCAAGCTCGTGAGGAGCTAGGCTGGCCTGGTGTCAGGGAACAGGACTATTGGACTCTCAATGTCGATTCTCGCGTCATGGGCGTAGGCAGCATGCTAGGCGGTATGCCTACCCACGAAACTGCGCTACTCAAGGCACACAAATACCAGTTTACCATACATCTACGTCCATTCGTCTGTGCCGAAAACCAAGCTCAGTACTTCCGCAACATTGCCTACCCCAAGGTGGCATCCAGCGTTATTGAAGTCCCAGCCATCAGCAAGAGCCGCGACCGTTTCGATGCCCCAATGTCGGTATCCATCACCTGTGCCACACCCAAGGTGGAAATCCGTTACACGCTCGATGGCTCCATCCCTACAGAAAAGTCCCCACTCTACACCAAGCCCTTCCCCATTCAGAACAGCGTTCTTGTCAAGGCTCGCGCCTTCAAGAAAGGTGAGCCCCCCTCGTTTGTCGCCACCCAGCAATACACCTTCGACTACATACACTCATGCACCTTCGCACACAAGCCCAATACCCCGTACAACAAAAATGCATCCAAGGCGCTCTATGATGGCGAATTGGGCGATGTCAACGATTTGTCCCACGGCTGGCTTGGGTTCTCAGGTCATCCCTTGCAGGTCGACATCGAGCTTGCCAAAAGCATCCACATCGACCAAGCGGTACTCCGTTTTGCCCATGTGCCCGATGCGTGGGTCTTTGCTCCCGCACAAGTAGAGATACAGCTATCCTCCGATGGCAAAGTCTATTCCGACCCCATCTCAGCTACCATCACCTACGATGCTGCTGCCGAAGCCATGAACACCACCCAGCTGCAGGTCATCACCATTCCAGCCGACCGTGCTGATGTTCGTTTCGTGCGAGTCATGGCTCGCCCCATCAGCCGCATACCGCAATGGCACCGCGCTAAAGGACTCAACCCATGGCTAATGATTGACGAAATAGAAATCAAAGAAACTCTTAGAAATTGAAAAATGGATGACGTGTTTTAAAAGTTTAAAGTCGATAGTTTAAAGCGTATTAAATTGAAAATTGAAAGTTGAAAGTTGAAAATTGGCTGCCGCACCAGGATAATTCTCAATTCTTAATTCTCAATTCTCAATTCTCAATTCTCAATTCTCAATGTCCGACTTCTACTCCCGAACCCATCTGCTATTGCAAGACGAAGGCCTGTCGCAACTTCGCGAGGCTCATGTCTTGGTGGTTGGTCTTGGAGGGGTAGGGGGATACGCAGCCGAGCAACTCTGCCGAGCTGGTGTGGGCAAGCTCACCCTTGTTGATGGTGACGTGGTGACACCTAGCAATCTCAACCGACAGCTCATAGCCCTCCGCTCAACTGTCGGCCAGCCCAAAGCAGAGCTGTTCCGTCAACGTTTCATCGATATCAACCCCGACTGTAAGGTCACCGCCTTGCAGGAGTTTTTACGCGACGAACGTACTGTCGAACTGCTTCAGTCCGAACACTTCGATTGTGTTGTCGACTGCATCGACACACTTTCCCCCAAGGTGTTCCTTCTCTATCACGCCCACAGTCTCGGCATTCCCATCGTCAGTTCCATGGGGAGTGGTGGCAAACTAGACCCCTCCCAAGTACATGTCTCTGATATTGCCAAGAGCCACACCTGCCCGCTAGCCGCTATGGTGCGCAAACGTTTGCACCACATGGGAGTCTATAGTGGCATCCGTGTCGTTTTTTCTTCCGAAAAGATACCGCCCCATGCCATGGTTGAAGACCCCTCCGACAACCATCTTACCACCATCGGCACCATCTCCTACATGCCTCCTTTGTTCGGCTGTATTATTGCTTCCGAAGTGATAAAAACACTCCTTAATAAATAATAGATTATCATATTTTCAGCATCAAAAATGTCAAAGAAATTCCAACTCACAGTTATCCTTCTTGTCGCGTTCCTCTTTTCGTCGTGCAAGGTCGAGTTCAGCCCTAATGCGCCGTGGCGCGATGTGCCAGACGTTTATTGTGTCATCGACCCAGAAGAGGACACCGTCTGGGCACGAGTCCAGCGTTGTTTCCTTGGCGAGGACAACCTATACAATTATGCCCCTATAGCCGATTCCAATTACTATGCCCCCGACGAAATCAGCGTGTATCTCTTGGCATGGAAGAGCCGTTTGGAAAGCGGTGCCCAAAGGGTTCCCACCAATCAGCTGGTTGATAAGTGGCAGTTCGTTTACACCGAGCGCGAAGGCAAGCCCGAAGGACATTTCCCCTCTGGAGTCCAGCCTCTGTACTACTGTGTCCCTGGTAGACAGCTTGAGGCCGATACTACCTGTGTGTTCCAACTTGTTGTGATCAAAAATGCTACTGGCGATACACTTGCCAAAGCATATACCAACATGGTTGGATTCTTACAGAAGACCATCCGTCCACGCGACACCTCTGAAATAGTCCTGATTAGTCCCAATTCCGCCCGTGCCAACGAATTTGGCTTCCGTGTAGGCTGTAGGGGCTCAATTAAGTGGTATACTTTGCCTCGTGGCCGTCTTTATCAGCCTGTCGTCACCTTTTTTTATCGCAAGAATGGCGACACACTCAGCATCGACATTCCTGGCGAAAATCTCAGCGACGAACACAGCGCATTGTGGCTTACCTCCAAGTCGATCACTTCCAACCGTTTCTTTTCCACTATTAAAAACCATCTCAAAGACAATACCGATAGCCTCTTCTTTGTCAACAACGTAGATATAACCATCCTTGTGTGCAACGAGGATTTGAAAGCCTACATCACCTCGCATCAAAATCAGGCCACTTCCGGTCAGGAATACACTACCTATTCCAACATCGAAGGCGGCGTAGGCATCTTTGGCTCCCGTCGCACACATATCCGCACCAAAGTCCCCTGCGACTCCATCGGCACCCCTTCACCCCAATACATCGACTACGAACTCACCCATCTCGGTGTCGGATTCTATGGTAATTTTTAAATCTTACCTACTCCACCACCAGCTTCTTCGTTGCCACACCCTGCTGCGTCTGTATCGCCATGATGTACGTACCACGGGGCAGCGTACCGACCTTCACCACCGCTGAAATCCCCTCGGCATCTTGCTCCAGCAGCAGGCGACCGTCAGGTCGTACATATCAGATTGTAGGCAACGACTAGGCACTGTTGCTGTATTATGATCTTTCCAATACAAGTTCATCGTCATAGGTGTATTGTAAACATCTGTAATGCCGATAAAAATCCTCCCGCTCATCGCTGCATCATAAAAATAAATGGCGTGTGCCCCTCTCCTTAATGTGCATGTTTTCCATTGCCGTATCAATTGGGGGATCCCAATAGGCTGCTTTTGGTAACATACACCTAACCCTGCTCGACGGAACAGAATCATAAAACACACAGGCAACCACTAAATATTCATTTTTTGACGAACACGAATGACACGAATAACAATTCGTTAGATTAGTGAGATTCGTGTTAAGAATTAATAATTGGAGGTGACCTACAGAAATAATTAAGTAAATAATTTTGGTTCTTCCGACAAATGCGTAGGTGATACACAATAAAAGAAGCTGATAAAACGTATTGTGTAAAGCAAAAAAAAATACGTTATGGATATCAGCTTCATGTATCATGCCCTCGGGATTCGAGAACAAGAATGTACGCGTATGCGTTACGAGGGCGGTAGAATAATATTTGAGATAAGAACGAAAGATGACAAACTTTATTGTGCCAAGTGCGGTA